>JBKJNG010000445.1:0-2943 GCA_046596065.1 Phnomibacter sp.
GCAAACCCCTTACAAGAATGATCTTTTCTTTTGAATGAACCAGTTGTTTGAGCAATATATTTTCCAGCAGGGTTCGCTGCGGTTGGGGACCCGGGGGGATGATCAGGCATTGGCTAAGGAAGGTTAACTGCTCTTCCTGCAAGTTAAACCGGCTTAACCACCCTAGATACCAGTTGGGTAAATTTGGCTTTTTTACCGGGTGACCTAACTGACCGCTCAGCCCTCTCTCTTCATCTGGTAAATCAGGTACCCAACAAGTACTGAAATGAGCAATGTGGTTGTATAACTGCACCTGAATTAGATTTTCAGCCCATTTAAAAACTGTCGGCATTTGAACACGAAGTTGGTGGGTAATAAAAGTGCAGGGTATGTTTTCACTCCAAAGACCATAGCGATTATCAGATATTACCCAATCAATTTTATGAATAGCAATAATTTGCTCTAACCAGCGATGTTCGGCCTTTATCGTATTTTTTAGCTTAAACAGCTGCGTGGCCAGCCGGATCATTAATCTTTTTTTAGAATACGCTACTGCATATCCATTAAGTTGCAAGTAAGTTAATTGAGGAAATTCAGCCCTTAATAGGGTTTCCTGCGGGCCCGAGCTTGCAATAAGAACAGGACATCCTTTGGCAAGCAAAGCGTAAATAATTGGTACACAACGTGTAGCGTGACCAAGCCCCCAATCGAGCGGGGCAATTAATATCCTTGGTGCAGGACCTGCCGGTAATATTAGGTGCTCATCTATGCTATTATTCAATGATTTTTATTAGATGTTAAAAATTAAAGTTTATTTCTAATCCGGTTTGTTTTTTAAATTATTTGCTACTTTTAAAATGTAAATTTTTTTTACTCCTTGCTATGCAGGATATTTCACCTGTTTGGCCCCATTTGAATGAAAATTAAAATTAGCGTTCTAACCTTAATTATAGCAGTTATGCTGTTTTCGGCTTGCTCATCGGGTAGTAAAATAGGTGGCACCAATAAGAGCTGTGGTTGTGGTGCGAAAAAAGGAATGGTCGGGTATTAATTGAGTTTACGCCTTTAACGATTATTGACAAATTTGAAAATTTGAACCTGCTATGTTGAAAACAACCGAACGCGATTTGTTGGTAATTTCCAAAAATGCGCTGGAAAGCGATGATGCCTTGCAACAGGAGGTTCAGCTGTTGAACCAGCTATTACACGAGGTCGAAATACCAAAGAATATCGCTTATTCATCTGAAATTATTGACCTCAACCGTTGCCGAATTTTTAAAAAACCAGAAACGGTCGCCAAACAACTTCAGGAAAATAACCTGGAATCTTTTGTGTTTATCTGTAATAAGAACTGATATAAGTTTCCTTCCTACATCAACTCCTTCACTACGTTCCAAATCACTTTGGGCTTGCCCAGTGTGTAATAGTGCAGTACGGGTACTCCAAAAGCTTTTAATTCTTTCGATTGCTGAAGTAACCAACTGGTTCCAATCAATTCTACTTCCCCATCCGTTTTACACTTCATTACTTCAAGGCTTAATTCAGTTGGCAGGTCCACATGAAAAATCCGTGGAAGCACAGTCAGCTGTTTTTTGGTAGTTAATGGCTTTAGTCCCGGAATAATGGGAACGTTGATGCCTGCAGCACGACAATCTTTTACAAACTGGAAGAATTTGTTGTTGTCGAAAAACATCTGTGTCATAATATAATCCGCACCTGCATCCACTTTAGTTTTTAAATTCTGCAGATCTATTTCAAGGTTTGGCGCTTCGAAGTGTTTTTCGGGATACCCTGCAACTCCAATACAAAATCCTGTTTTGTGACCATTTTGAATATCGTCTTCCAGGTAAACACCATTATTAAGATGCCCCACTTGTTTTAGCAGATCAATCGCATATAAGTGACCACCGGGATGAGGTTCAAAGCTGGCTTCGTTTTTTGCAGCATCGCCACGTAGTACCAGCACATTATCTATTCCAAGAAAATTAAGATCTATTAGGGCGTTCTCAGTTTCCTGCTTGTTAAATCCTCCGCATATAAGATGGGGGACAGTATCAATATTGTAATGATTTCTAATGGCGGCACAAATACCCACTGTTCCAGGGCGCTTGCGTACTTCCACCTGGTCAAAACTGCCATCTGCCCGCTTCTTAAACATTGTTTCGGCACGGTGGTAAGTAACATTTATAAAGGAGGGTTTAAACTCCATTAAAGGATCTAAATGGTTATAAAGGGTTTCTATCGTTTTTCCTTTTAAGGGTGGTAATACTTCAAAAGAAACTAATGTATTTCCCGCTGCATGCTGAATATGTTCGGTTACTTTCATTGTAATAGTACTGACGCTTGATTGATGATTGCCGCTGCTGGATAACAATGCAATCTGATCCTTAAAAATTAGCTGCAAGATAATGGAAGCGGTCTATAGCTTTTCAGCATGTGTATTAAACAACCCGAATAATCCTTTTTGCGTAAAACTTTTTAATAGCATTATATATTAAAAACAAGAATCTGCGGGTTTTAAAACGCCGGATTTGGTGAAGCGTTCCATTGCAGGAGGTAGCATTTCTAATACATCATTTCTTTTATAGCCCAGTTCTCTCAGGTGTTTGACTGATTGGCTTCCTGCCGATTTTGCAAGTTTATCGCCTGTTTCAGTTGTTATTAATGGGTGATGGATAAAACGCATTTGATTAAATACCTGGTTTTCTACCATACTTGCCAGGTACAATTGAGCAGCGGTGGAATACAGAAGATCCTCACCCCGCACAATAAAATTGATGTTATAAAAGGCGTCATCAGCCAGTGAAGCTACCTGGTAAGAAGGAATTCCGTCTTTTCGTTTAATTATAAAATCACCCATGGTTGCTGCCAGATCGATCAATTGTACGCCTTTATATTCATCCGAAAATTGAATGATTGTAGCTGCCGGCACATGGATGCGCCATGATGCGCCGGGTGTATCTA
>JBKJNG010000052.1:0-2650 GCA_046596065.1 Phnomibacter sp.
CCATGCCAGGCATAAGTTCCCAGTAAATACCATAATGTAAACTTTTTGCCGCTTGCCGGGTGAATATAAGTTCGCTCCCACTCCCCGTCTTTTACCGCACTCATTAAAGCATGCATCCGCAAATGCAACGCGTGTAATAATGTGAGAGAAATATTTATGGGCAACGCCACATCGGCCTGTTGTATCCAGTCGTTTTCTTCATAGGGCCTGATGGACGGATTCTCTTCACTTAACGTAAGTTTCATGCGGCAGAATGCATTTATATGACTATCGGCCACATGATGCACTACCTGGTTCACTGTCCATCCGCCCTCACGATAAGGTGTTTGCAATTGCGCTTCATCAAGATTCAAAATAGCTGCTTCGAGCATATTTGGCAATTGTGCCAGATCTATCAACCATGTTTTTTTTTGTGCCTCGCTAAAAGGCTTTGGTTCATATTCGCCAATGGGATAACGCAGGTCCATAATACAGATTTTTTGATGTCGGATGTCTGATTTTGAGCTGTGAATTGTGAATAAATCCGTTTCGTATGGCTATTCGCTTTTCAAACCTTGCGGGTTCAAAGAAAAAGCATGTTGAAGCAAGTTGCAAATAGAATTTGCGGAACTATAAGCTGCGTAGCGCCAGGGATTATAGCATGAAAAAAGACCTATAAGGTTTTAAAAAACCTTATAGGTCTGATTATTTCATTTTTTGACGTTTCACATTTCACCTTTGCCTCACACACTACTCACCACTCACTAATCGGTTCCCAGCAATTCTACTTCAAAAATTAAAGCAGCGCCACCAGGGATTGACGCACCAGCGCCTCTTTCCCCGTAAGCCAGTTCGTAAGGCAGAAACAATTTGTATTTGCTGCCAACCGGCATCAATTGCAAACCTTCCGTCCACCCCCTGATAACCTGGTTTAACCCAAAGCTTAACGGTTGACCACGTTGTACGCTGCTATCGAAAACTTTACCATCGATAGTGGTTCCGGTGTAATGCGTGGTAACACGGCTATTGGATGAAGTTGGCTTTTGGCCTGTGCCTTCGGTAATCACTTCGTATTGCAAACCAGTTTCGGTTTCAGTTACACCAGGACGCTTTTTATTTTCTTCGAGAAAAGCAACACCTTTTGCAATTTCGGCATCGAGGGTTTCTCTTGTTTTGCCTTGTAATTTGTCGAATAAACTCATAAAAAAAGTAATTAGATATTAGTAATTAGTAGTTAGATAATACAAAAAAATGTAATTTCTGGTCTAATGTCTGATCTATGATTTCTCAAATTCAGACTTGCTGATTTATTCTCTGGCTTGCTTCATTGTCAACTAGTCAACCAGTCAACTTTTCAACTTGTCAACTAATCATCACTCACAGCCCTATTTGACTATCTCAATCAACTCCACATCGAATACCAATGTGGCACCACCAGGAATTGCCGGCGGTGAGCCCTGTGTGCCGTAAGCGAGGTTGTAAGGTATATAAAATTTAAATTTTGATCCAACAGGCATTAATTGTACCCCTTCGGTCCAGCCCGGGATGACACCATTTAAAGGAAATTCGGCAGGCTCGCCACGATCGCGGCTGCTGTCGAATTTAGTACCATTTAAAAGCGTTCCCGTATAATGAACTTTTACCGTGTTCGTATCTTTTGGCATGGGGCCGGTGCCAAGGGTAATTACTTCGTATTGAAGGCCGCTGGCAGTTTCTTTTACTTCGGGACGCCTTTTGTTTTCTGCACAAAACTTTTTGCCTGCAGCAACTGCAGGTTCTATTTTTTTCATGGAAGCTTCCTGCATTTTGCTGCGTAAAGTTTGATCGGCTACCTGTGCTGTCATAATGGGTTCTCTGCCTTCAATTACCGCCTGAACCGCCTGGCTCATGATGCTGTAATTAAGTTTTTCGATGCCCTGCTGTTTGAAAAAACTGGCATCTAATACGCCTATTGCATAGCTTAAACTATCAAGGCTATTTTTAAGGACAATTTTTGCAGGCGCAGCTGCAACGGGCTTAGCGGCTGATTTTACGGGACTTTTGGCAGCTGGCTTGGTTTGTGCCATGGCGCCAAGCGCTAACAGGCATCCAAAACCCAACACAATTGTTTTCTTCATTCTGATTGGAAATTTTAAATTTTTGCAATGTTACGCAGGAAAAGTTTGTTGGTTGAAAAGGTGACAGGTTAATAAGGTGACAGGTTGAAAAGTTAACAAGGTGGTTGGTTGATCAGTTGGTTAGTTAACAATTGGTTGAAAAGGTAACAGGTTAACAAAGTGACAAGTTGAAAAGGTAACAAGGTGGTTGGTTGATTAGTTGAACCTCCAACCCCGCAAGGGGAGTAAATCCAAAACCAGCGCTTAGATATCGTAGAGAACCATTATTCAACAACCCTCCCAATTCCACAAATCAAAAATCACAAATCATAAATCCTATATTATTCTTCCCGGAGCGCATGACCTGTAAGATTGATGAATACATCTTCCAGGTTGGCCTGTTTTACCTGTTTTGGTTTTTGAAAACCGGTGGCCACGAGTTTGTCGATCATTCCTTCCGGGGAATCTATTGCCACAATACTACCCTGTTCAATGATGGCTACACGGTCGCAAAGCACTTCTGCTTCATCCATATAATGCGTGGTAATAATAATGGTGGCGCCTTTGTCGCGGAT
>JBKJNG010000059.1:0-5995 GCA_046596065.1 Phnomibacter sp.
GTGGCATTGGAAAATATCCCCTTGCCATTGTTTAATAGTATTTGGCTAACCGGCGATGCAGGAAAATTGCCAGGTATAATCCGGCTACCAACAAATAAATCCATGTCGCCATCACCATCAATATCGGCTGGTTTTACGCAGGAAGTACTGGCTGTAAATACAGGCAAAGCATTCGATGATTTAGCGAAATTTCCTTTACCATCATTCAGATATAGACGGTCTTGTAATAAGCTGTCGTTTGCAGCAAATTCGTAACCACCGCTGCCAACATACAAATCATTATCGCCGTCTTTGTCGGCATCAAAAAAACTGGCTGCCACATCTTCGCCGGCCATATCTTTTTCAAAAGCAATTGTATTTTTTCTTACAAAAGTTTTACCGTTGTTGATAAATAATGCGGATGCTTGTCCTTTTGCACCACCAACAAATAAATCTTCTTTGCCATCACCATTTACATCGGATTTTGCAAGGCAGGGGCCGTTACGGCTATAATACTGCATCAGCAAACCCTGCGTAGTAAAATCATTAAATTCATTTTCTGTATGTGTAAAATCAACTACGTTATTTGCTGGTTTTAAAACGGGTTTTTGGATGGAAACTGTTTCGGTATTTGCGGTTGCATTTTTTATATCAGCAACTAAAGTTTGGTTGCTTTTTACATTATTTATTAATTGTCTTTTGCCATTTGGCCAATCGATGATTAATGAATCAATACTGTTTTTGTTTCCTAATCCAAAATGTAAAACAGGATCAACAGCAGATTGAAAACCTCTTACCATATTCTGTTCTTCATACCATTTATTATCACGAGCAAAAACTGTAATTTTTGTACCGATTCCATTGGGATTTTTTGCATCACCCTTTAATGCAACTTTCAAAAAATTATTCTTAAAAAAAGTTTCCGTATTGTTCTTATAAATACCTGCTTTATCCTGTATGTTATTTACCACCAAATCAAGATCTCCATCGTTATCAAGATCTGCATATACCGCGCCGTTCGAAAACGATTTTTCAGCAAGTCCCCATTCGGCTGCTTTGTTTTCAAAATGATCTTCTCCCTTATTTTGGTACATGTAATTCGATAATTGCAAGCCCGGCATATGTGCCACGTATTCTTCTAATGTGGCGGTCTTATTGCCCATCATTTCATTTTCTTTTTGCTCGTTCGCATAACGTATCAATTCAAGATCCGTTATGTCTCTTTTATACCCGTTCGAAATAAAAATATCCTTCAACCCATCGTTATCAAAATCGGCTACTAACGGGCTCCAGCTCCAATCAGTATTTGCAATGCCCGCCAGCTGACCAATCTCGCTAAAAGTTCCGTCTCCGTTATTTTTTTGCAGGGAATTTTTCATGTACTGAAACGGCAAGCCCCTATCAAACAGGGTTTGGTACTCATCGTAATTGTCGGCTCCCATATGTCTTTTCTGGGTGCGGTTATCTTCGGCCAGCATATCAACCTGCACAATGTCCGGCAGAAGGTCGTTATTGTAATCATTCACATCTACTCCCATGCCATTCAACGAAGTATGGGCAAGCATGCTGTTCAGTGAATCGGTGAACCCGCCGTTGCGGTTATTGACGTAAACGTAATCGGGCTCTTTATAATCGTTGCTGACGTAGATATCGGGCCAGCCGTCCTTGTTTATATCGGCAGTACTGATTCCCAGACTAAACGAATACATGCCAGACCGGATACCGGCCTGCTCCGATACATCGCTGTACTTCCCGTTATCATTTCTATACAATTTATTGCCGAGGCCCACGGGCGCAGGTTGTTTTCTTATCTCCATAGATTCATTGCCCTTTGCAAAGCCGGGATTGGATTCATTTATCAGGAACATATCCAGGTCGCCATCCAGGTCGTAATCAAAAAACGAAGCCTGTGTGGAGTAGCCGTAATCATCCAATCCATATTCTGCGGCTTTTTCCGTAAATGTCACCTCTCCCCGGCCCTCTCCTTGATGAGAGGGAGAAAAGCCGTTGTTTATATAAAGCAAGTTGCGTCTTTGGCTGCTATCGGGCAAACCTGATCGACAGATATACAGGTCCAGTTTGCCATCGGCATTTATATCTACCATGGTAATGCCTGTGCACCAACCGGCTTTATCGTTTATGCCAGCCAATTCAGTAATATCATCAAACTGCATATTGCCTTTGTTGATGTAGATCCGGTTCTTAACCATATTGCCAGAAAAACAAATGTCAGGAAGGCCGTCATTGTTCAGGTCGCCGATGGCCACGCCACCACCGTTGTAGAAATAAGGATAAAGCCCGACATTAAATTGAGGCAGGGTTTCCTTCAGGTTATTTATAAAGGTAATGCCTGTGTTATCGGATGAAAGCTTCGTAAAAAGCGGCTTTGGCGAATTGGTACAGGAACTGAAAGCATAAAAAAAACAGGCAAGCAGGAAGTTAGAATATCGGGGCATCGTTGGATCTAATAAAAATTAAATATAGCGGATAAGCCAATAATCGATGGAAACTGTCACAGGAAAATCAGGTCACTGACGGGTCATTTTTCCGGCGGATATTGTCCGCCTGCCTGCCAGCGGTTGTTAATTAGTATTTTTGCGAAAAATTGGAAGCCGGGTCACAAACGGTCTTTTGTTTTTGCTGGCCAGCATTTGAACAAATAGCAGCCTCATGGTGTCTCCTAATAGCTATCGGAATACTTTACCCGTAAACCATTATTTAGCTTTTATAAAAGCGAATATAACAAAACATGCAAAAAGTAAAGAACTATTTAAGCCTCGTAAAATTCAGCCATACCGTTTTTGCTTTACCCTTTGCGTTAATTGGTTTTTTTGTGGGCTTATATTTGAGTGGAATGAACTTCACTGGTGATTCCTATAAATCAGCCATGGTACAAGGTCTAAACCCACTATTTGGAATCGCAATTCCGTTCATCCTGGTTCTTCTTTGCATGATTACTGCCCGCAGCGCAGCCATGGCCTTTAACCGCTACCTCGATCGCAGTTTTGATGCTAAGAACCCGCGTACCGCTATCCGCGAAATTCCAGCCGGTATTATTTCAGCCAACCGTGCTTTGATCTTCACGATCATCAATTGTGTGCTGTTTATAACCGCCACTTTTTTCATTAACCGCATTTGCTTTTTTCTGAGCCCCGTGGCATTATTTGTTATTCTTTTTTATAGTTACACCAAGCGGTTTACGGCGCTTTGTCACCTTGTTTTGGGTCTTGGACTTAGCCTGGCACCCATTGGCGCTTACCTCGCAGTTACCGGACGCTTCGATTTACTGCCCATCTTGTTTTCTTTTACTGTTTTGTTTTGGGTAAGTGGTTTTGATATTATTTATGCGTTGCAGGATATTGATTTTGACCAGGCGCATAAACTGCACAGTATTCCCGCTGCCCTTGGCAAAAAGAATGCGTTGCGTGTTTCTGAACTGTTGCATTTGCTTTCAGCAGGTTGCGTGGTATTCGCTGGTTTTTACGGGCATTTCGGTTGGCTGTACTGGATAGGCGTTGCTGTTTTTATTGGTATGCTTGTCTACCAGCACAGCGTGGTAAAACCCGATGATTTGCGCCGCGTAAACCTCGCATTCATGACCGCCAACGGCATTGCCAGCGTGGTGTTTGCGGTATTTGTGATAGCGGATTTATTGTTAAAGTGAAGCCCCCGTGCCCTGAAGGGGTGCCCAAGTTTAGGCTTCTTGGTGCGATATACCTTTGCTTTGTGCTTTACATAAGTTTGCAAGTAAATTTTATAAACAATAACGCGCCTCGTTACCCCTTTAGGGGATGGGGGCGTATTTAATTTATGCCTCGCATTCTCTCTATCGACTACGGCGGTAAAAGAACCGGTCTTGCGGTTACCGATCCAATGCAAATTATTGCCACGGGATTAACAGCTGTTGATACTAAAGATTTAATGGATTACCTGAAAGCGTATTTTGCTAAAGAAGCGGTCGAAAAAGTGATCATTGGTTTGCCAACGCACGCCGATGGAAATGATACGCATGCTACGCCGCTGGTGAAGGGGTTTATTACCAGGTTCAAAAAAGAATTTGCCTCAATTCCTATCCAAACCGTGGACGAACAGTTTACCAGCAAACTTGCCGTACGAGCCTTAATTGAAAGTGGCGTAAGTAAGAAAGACCGTCGCAATAAAAAGCTGGTAGATAAAATGAGTGCTACGATCCTACTGCAGGAATATCTGGGGATTTATCATTAGAAATTCTTGCCACGAAGACGCAAAGACACGAATAATACAAAATCAGAACTTTGGATGTTCCAAAATTTAGCAGACTCTACGCGGTGGTTTTTAATAAATCTCAACTACATTCTCCTCGATTTTGCCGTCTAATTTTTCAAATAGGTTTGGAATCAGAAGTCTAAGTGTTTCCCTGCGATTGTCTTTTGCGCAAAGCACAAATATGGTTACAGGCAATCGTTCCAGGTTTTGTTGATAGGGTAGATTTCGGTCGATTGTCACAAACAGATCAAATGAATCTTCGATCATAAGTTTTAAAAGCTCACCATTTTTTTTGCCAAGCCATCCTTTATCCTTGACGCTCCAAATTTCATGGCCTGCTCCAAAGTCGTTTTTTAATTTTCGTGGCAAACTTTCGTCAAGCAAAATTTTCATGCAATGCTTTTTCTGATGTCAGTGATTTTTTAGCCATTTCCAAAACGTTTAAAGCGGCTTCTTTAGAAACAGAAGGGAAATCATCCAGAAATTCGGACAAGTCTTCGCCACCTTCCAGGTAATCGAAAAGGTTTTGAACAGGTACCCTGGTACCGGCAAATACGGGTGTTCCACTCATTATTTCAGGGTCAATATTTATTTGTCCGTATTGCATTTGCAACAATTTTAATTAAACCGAAGTTATTAAAATTTGCCGAGGGGTGGCAACCTTTGTCTGGTGAAGTCTCCTGACTTCCCGATTGTATGTTTTGAATCTCCGGTGCAAAGCAACATAAGCAGTAGATGTAATAGATATGACTGCGATTCAAAGTGCTTATTTAGAAAGTAATTCAATCCGGCCAGCTATGCCTTTTAAAACCTGCTTTTTGGCATAATGAATTTTATATTGAATTTTTGCAGCCTGTTTAATTATTTTTCTGTCTAAATTCTATTTGATACCTGGCCCATGATTTTACCAATTGTAGCATACGGAGCAGCCATTTTAAGAAAAGTAAGCGAGGATATTACACCCGGTTACCCTGGTCTCCAGGAGCTTATAACCAACATGTGGGAAACCATGTACGGGAGCAGTGGCGTGGGTTTGGCGGCACCGCAGGTAAACCGCGATATCCGTTTATTTGTAATGGACAGCCTCCAGATTTTTAAGAATATGAGGGAGGATGATGATGAAGACCTTGGAAAATATCCCGGCGATGAAGGTGTCAAACAGGTTTTTATAAACCCTTATGTGGTGGAACTGAATGGCGATAAATGGCCTTACAACGAAGGCTGCCTAAGCATCCCAAAGATTCGGGAAGATGTGCAGCGTCCGCAAACCGTTACGCTGGAATACCTCAACGAAAACTTTGAACCTCAGCTAAAAACTTTTACCGGCATTACCGCCAGGGTAATTCAGCACGAATACGATCACCTGGAAGGCAAACTTTTTATTGATTACCTCGCCCCTTTAAAACGCAAACTGCTGAAAGGCAAACTTGCCGATATCTCCAAAGGAAAGGTTAAGACGGACTATAGAATGGTTTTTCCGGGAATTTAAATACAATTGTTGGAGATTATGGAAGACAGTACAATTTCAAAATCTATGGAGATTCCAAGACAGGGCTGGGAAGAAGCGTTTAATAGCATGCATGAAAACGGCGATGACAAGCTTTTACTGCCGGATGTTTTCGAAAATGAAACACTTGATACTGAAGTGAAACAATAAAAAGTTATTTCGAAAGGAAACAGATAAGACTTGGTTATGCGAAAAGAAAGGTGTGCCGAGGGAATACACTTCTGCAGAGTCAAGTCTTCCAATTAAATTTTCTCCTGGTGGCAA
>JBKJNG010000065.1:0-3188 GCA_046596065.1 Phnomibacter sp.
CTTTTGCTACCAATAGTTCATAATACTTAACATCTACATCAATACCTTCAACTTTAAGAATTCTAAAAAGACCATTATTTTTTTGCCCTAATAAATAAAGGGTAAAGAAAAAAATACAAATAGTGATATTTAAAATTCTCCGCATTTCAACTTTAAGTTAAGGATTCGGGCTCTTCCTGCCACTTATCCTGGTAGCTAACAGCATCCTGGTTACATAGTGCATTCTAATATAGCACACATAATTCATTTGCAGGCCATCCGGATTGATATTTCTCCATTCTAATTTGATAATGCGCCCCCCAGTGCTTTAAAAGCAAATTATCAATTGCGGAAGGCTGGTTGCTAATTACCTGTTGAAATGGCGCAATGCCTGTTCTACTTTGGCGGTAGTTTATTGATCGCAAGAATTCAAGCAAAAGCACCTGTCCGAATATCTTTTATCATTATTTAAAAAACGTATTATGAAAAATTACTTCTACTTATCATGCAGGCAAATAAGCCTGTCATTCATGTTACTGGCCGCTTCAGTAATCACATCGTTTTCGCAGGGTTTTTCACCTGCAACGCAGGCAAAACTTACGCAGGCAATAGAAAGTTTTCTAAACAATAATGATCACCCATTTATTGGTGGCATGTCGGTAGCCATAAAAGTAGACGGGCTCGCTTTATGGCAGGGCGCTACCGGCTTTGCAGCACGCAATACCGATGCTCAAAATAACTTATTACCAGGCGGCACTCCTTTTACTACAGATAAGCTTTCCCGGGTTTACAGCATTACAAAAACATTTACTGCCCCACTGGTACTTGAGCTGGCAAAGGAAGGTGCATTTGCCCTTAGCGATCACATCAGTCAATATCTTCCTTTAATCAGTGTAATTAATCCCGGTATAAAAAGTAATGTTACTATTCATCAATTACTGGCACATGAAAGCGGGTTTTCTGATTATACCAGTGAGATTGCTTTGCAGATAGCTGTTGCCTTTAGTCCCGGCCATGTTTGGACGCCATACGAAATGGTATCTTTTGTACACCAGGTTAATGAACCCGGCGCAATAAGGCGTTATTCGAGCACTAATTATGTATTGCTCGGTGCCATTATTGAAGCGGCCACGGGAAAGCCAGTGGAGCAACATTTCAGAGAACGATTTTTTGCACCGCTAGGTCTTAAATCAATGTACTTCGCGGAAAGAGAAAATATTGGAACCCGGGGTATGCTGGCTTCTCCCCACGATAATATAAGTGCCTTCAATCCAATATTTCAGTTTACCGGGCAACCTACTTTTCCCAATGGCTATACCAACATCTCCCGCTTTCCTATGACCGCGATTGGTTCACTTGCATTTACAGGCGGTGCTATTGTTTCCAATGCAGCAGATGTGGCTGAATGGGGCAATGCATTGTTTGGCGGAAGAGCCACAACCAGATCAACCATTGATACCATGTTAAATTCAATATCAGCAACACCAGACCAGGATGGAGACAAACTTGGCTATGGGATTTTTACCAACACTAAAATTAGTGCCTCGGATTACTTTGTTGGTCATGACGGAAATGCGGTGGGATATAAATCAGTGATGTTTTACCAGCCGGACAGAAAAATGACGATAGCCGTATTAACAAATTTTGCTGGTGCGGATGTATATGCAATTGCAAAAGCGCTATACAATGCATTGCCTGATTTTTTATGCGGCAACAACAATAAAAAAGAAGATAAGATTATAGTTTGTTTCAATGGCAAAAGCCTCTGCATTGATCGTAATGCCGCACCAGGATTTATACAAAAAGGTGCTTATTTGGGAGCATGCTTTCCGGCAATATCAAAATCAAATCACAGCCCTGCAAACACTTCCGGCGAGTTGCCAGATAACGCTGACAAAATCATAGCCTTTCCAAACCCAGTTACGAATACTGCCCATTTATCATTTAGCGTTAGCAAAAGCGGGCCAGCGAGTATCCGGCTTTTTGATTTAACTGGAAAATTACTATCCGTTTTATACAGCCAGCCTGTTGAAAAAAATAAGCAATACCAGGTAAACGTGGAAGCCGGTAAACTTACCCCCGGCGTATATATATGCAGCCTGCAAACAGCAGCAGGAATTAGTCAGCAAAAATTGGTTTTAAAGAAATAGAAACATAAATCCCGGGTGTTTTTAAAATAAACTCAGTGTTCTGTAATTGCAGTAATAAGAATTCGCATGTAAAATATTTCCAATAGCCAAATAAATCAGGATATAAACTCATACCTCCATTCTGTAAACCCATTATTAACAATGGTGTCATCGTACTGTTATCTTGTTACAACATTTAAATATTGCAATTACTGAAAATAAAAAAATCAGCTGACAAATCACTTACAAAAAATATATTATGAAAAAGACTATTTTATTTTTTATCAGCTTTATTAGCTTAATCAATTATTCCATTGGCCAAAAAATAGCTTTTGGTATAACGTCAGGAGCAACCTTCGGATCCTATAAAATAAAGGCAGGATCGTTTTCCGTTACCTCGAAAATAAAACCCGGCTTCTCAGCAGGTGTGCAAGCATGGGTGCCTATGGGTAAAAGTTTCAGCTTTATTCCAGCCCTGAATTTCATTCAAAAAGGTGGTACTTTAAAAGAAGAGGGATCGGAAGAAAAGACTACCCTAAACTATATCGAAATACCGTTGAATGTAGTTTACAATACAGTTCAACCAAAGGGAAATTCTTTATTGGTGCCGGACCATCGTTAAGTTACGGCATTTCCGGCAAGGATAAATGGAAAAGCAATGGTGAGAACGGCGATGATAAAATAAAATTCGGATCTGGTGATCAAGATCATTTTAAACCATTTGAAATGGGAATTAATTTATTAGCCGGATATCGTTTTAAAGGCGGCTTCATGGTCAGTGGCAACTACAATATCGGGCTTAGCGACTCATCAAACAGTAGCAACGAAATTGAAAATACTAGCTATCACAACAGCTATTTTGGCATAAGTTTTGGCTATATATTTTTTGACAATAAAAAATAATGAACGAACTCCAGTTGAAAATTTCAATTTAATTTTTAATTCCAGCAATTTATATAACCACTAAGTTTGCTTTTGAAAATCAGCGGTTATATTTTTTAGATGCACAATGTTTCCAGTGCTCTAACAGCAAGATCTAAATGATACGGCAATAGTCATAAACTTTTAATCTAGGATTAT
>JBKJNG010000122.1:0-4839 GCA_046596065.1 Phnomibacter sp.
TCCGGATTTTACCTTTTGATCAAACATCTCATTATGCCATGCCATTACTTCAAGAAGGGTTTTTTGATTGCCGGTTTTCCCCAGGTAGGCTTCCCGTACCATTTCTGCAGTAACAACTGCATTTTTTTCAGACAGACCGGCGTAAATTTTTCGCAGTCGACTGCGGATGTCATCGAGCTGAGCATTCGTTACCTGCGCTTCATTAGAAACACCTTTTATAAAGCCGTTTGACTTATTGAATTGCTTTTCATCGACACTGATGCCGAGTGCAATTTCGGAGCGTTGGCCATTGACAGTTACGCGGCAGTAAAGGGGGCTTTTGCCATTAGAGCCGGCATTTTTTCTGATCCAGTACAGGATAGAGAAGTTTAATGCAAATTTCATGATTGGGATACATTTTGGGTAATCAATTTGGTTTGGTTTGTTTCCGATTGATTCTCCTAAAACGTAAGCTGGATAGGGGTTTCATCAAAATCGGTTACAAGCAAATTTGTGCTTAAGCGTTGTAACCGATTTTGTAACCGAACAGATTGGTATGGATTGTTACGGAATAGCAGTATATAAATGAAAAAACCTCGTAAAACTTGCATTTTACGAGGTTTTGAGCGCCTTTGAAAGCCTTATTGTGAACTGGCTGGGACTCGAACCCAGGGCCCATACATTAAAAGTGTATTGCTCTACCAACTGAGCTACCAATTCTCAAAAAAGAACGCAAATCAAATGCTAAAATGGCCTTTTACTTTATTAGCGCCAACCCGTTTTTCTGATTTGGGAGTGCAAAAATAGGGGTGTGGCTCTCTCCACCCAAATAAAATTCTAAGGCGCTTTTTAACAGCCTGTGACTAAATAAATATTCACCCTCGGCCTGCCATAACCAACTTTACTACTAACTTATCAAAGCCTCACAGCGATTGCCTGCTTTTTTTACTTTTTAATGCTTTGCTTTGTAAAGCTAGCAGTACAGGAGTTTGATAATATCAAGGTTATGAATAGTTCTTATTTCGACAATAAAGTGGTGGCCGTTACCGGTGGTAGCGAGGGCATTGGCAGGGCCATTGTCGAAGCTTTGCTTGCCATGAATTGTAAGGTGGCAACCTGCGGCAGAAACAGCGATAAATTGTACCAGCTACAGGTGGCAAACCCCAATAGACCTCTGCATACAAAGGTGGCTGATGTTAGTAACCAAACCGATTGCCGCCGCTTTATCGAATCGACGATAGAAACATTTGGCGGCATTGATATTCTTATCAATAATGCGGGCATCACCATGAGGGCCCTGTTTGAAGAAACCGACCTGGATACAATTAGAAAGGTAATGGATGTGAACTTTTGGGGAGCCGTTTATTGTACCAAGTATGCACTTGATAGCATTCTTGAAAATAAGGGGGACATTATTGGCATATCTGCCATTGCCGGCAACCGTGGCCTGCCCGGTCGCTCCGGTTATTCGGCGTCGAAGTGGGCCATGCAGGGATGGATGGAAGCTTTAAGGACTGAATTACTTGATACTGGTGTAAACGTTTTGTGGGTAAGTCCATGGTTTACACATTCTTATGGAAGCGTGGTTTCACATGGCGTGGCATTACCACAAACTGATAGTGAAAGCCCTATCAACGAAAAAGGAATGATCAGCGTGGAAGATTGTGCCGGGAAGATTTTGACCGCTGTTGCAGGTCGTAAAAGGGACACTGTATTAACTATTCGTGGTAAACTTACCGTGTGGTTTTGCAAAGTATTTCCTGGAATAGCTGACAGGCTGGTACGTAATTTCTTTTATAACAAAGGCGAACTGGTTCGTTAGCCACGGCAACTCACAGACATATAAAAGCGTAAACGCTTTTCATCACCTTTATAAAATGATGCTTAAACGAATACATAATAGCAGGCTTCTCTTACCCGTTTCAAGCTTTAACCAATTCGTATATCGCCTCGGTCTGCCTATTCGAGTCCTTGCCCTTATTTTTGTCAAAATTTTACTTCTTTAACAGTTAGACTTTTTGTAAACCACCAATATGGTTTTAGACAGCTCTTTCTACCGGGGTGGCTATGGCAAGTGACTACATTATTACTTTAAAACGACCTTCGTACCGCGGCATTAATGCAGTAAGTGTACTGCTGCTGGTTATTTTTCTCGTAGCGTTTTTTTATTACCTGGCTCAAAAAGGCATCCGGGGTAAAGATGCCTTTTTACTGGTAGTACCCGCCATGATTATCGGCCTCATTATAAAAGGATTTATGCAGCGCAACCGCAAAGATTTCCTGGTTTATTACCGTACTGAACTATTTATTGCAGCGCTTGGCTGGTTTCTTTTTCCAATGTTTACTTGTGCGAAGTATATTGGCTTTATGTATGCTTTGATGGCCTTTATAGAACGTTACGTAAAATACCCCGACGAATGGGCTTTTTCGAAGGAAAACGTTGTTCACATTATTTTCCCAAAAAAGATTTATGAATGGGTGGAAATTGATAATGTGATGATTCGTGACAACCTGTTTACCCTCGATCTCCGCAGCAATAAGATCATTCAAAAAGAACTGGATATGCCGGTTGAAAAAAGCCTGGAAGAAGAATTTAACGCCTGGTGCCAGGATCAATTACATTTTAAAGAAATTGGGAATTAGGATTTAGTGCAAAAGACTTCCTGGATAAAAATTAATATCCTCGTTTTAAAATAGCTCCTCTTCCTGCTTACCACACACGACTCTCAACTCACTACTCACCACTCACGATTTCACGATTCACGACTATGACTCCATATATACTTTACTCAGATGGCAACGGTAATATTTTTGAAGACACCGACCTCTATGCCGTAGGTCGCAGCGGTTGGGATGCTTATCCAGTGCCGGAGGACAACTGGATTTTGTTGCCTGACGGTGGCAACTTATACGAGCTGCCAGGCCGCCGTGGAATTGGTATCGATGTTAAAACCGGTGATATGCGTCTTTGTGAAAAAGGCTGGGCTGTGGCTGCTTTTATTCCGCCAGCCCATACAACCTTGTTTTTAGCACCATACGAAACTTTACCGGAGGCCCCGCTCCTGCCCTTGTTTTGCTATACAGCCGCTGCCTGGTATAACAACCAGTTTTATGTAACTGCCGTTCGTATCGAGCAGGACATCCGCCAGGAATGTGCCGGTTATATTGATGACACCATTCAAACAGGCGCTAAGTCTTTACTACAAGCTTACCCCCACAACCGGCTCGTGCAGCATTTGATGAATACCTGCTGCAACACCTATCATTGCCCGGCCGCAAGAAACTTTGCCATGGGCCGTTGGGAATGTCCTATACCATCCTCGCCTGCCTGCAATGCCAACTGCGTTGGTTGCGTATCGTTTCAGCCGGAAGATGAAAGCATTACGAGTCCGCAGGACCGCCTGACTTTCCGGCCTACAGCCGAAGAAATTGTAGAATTTACAGTGCCGCATTTAAAAACAGCGCCCTTCCCAATTGTAAGCTTCGGACAGGGTTGCGAAGGCGAACCACTCCTGATGTGGGAAACCATCCGCGAAACAATTATAGAGATTCGCAAACATACCAGCCGCGGCTCCATCAACATTAATACAAACGGAAGCAAACCAGCCGCAGTAGAAGCGCTTTGCAAGGTTGGCTTGGACAGCATAAGGGTAAGCACGAACAGCGCCCGTAAAGAGATCTATACGCCCTATTACAGGCCAAATAATTATGAGTTTGAAGATATTATCGAAAGCCTGAAAGTAATGCGGCGCTTTGGTGGCTGGAGCAGCATTAATTATTTTGTATTTCCCGGCATGACTGACAGCGAAGCAGAATATGAAGCACTCCGCAAACTGATACAGGAAACTGGTTTATCCATGATCCAGTGGCGCAATTTCAATATCGATCCCGACTGGTATCTCGGTAAAATAAATGTGCACGATAGCGGCGAATGCATGGGTGTAAAACAAATGCAGGAACTGATACAGGAAGAATTTCCTGATCTTAAATTCGGCTACTTCAACCCTCCAATCGAACGTATTAAAGGCAACTTTGAAATGGACTTTGCGCATTAAAGGTTGATCGGTGGATTGGTGGAATAGTTGACAAGTAAATTGGAGACAGCGTGATCATTGCTTTTCTGCTGCGAAGAATCTTATCATGTTATTCAACGACCAACCTAACAAAAAAGGCCTATAAGGTTTTTGAAACCTTATAGGCCTGAACATAGGCACTTACCACTCACCATTCTATCTGCCAAAATCATCCTGCAGCCTTACGATATCATCTTCATCGCTTGGTTGTTGCGGATCGGTATGCTGCCAGATTTCGGTTACGATGCCATAAGCTTCATGCCCTATCAACCTGTGGCGCTCGCCTTTTTGAAGCACGATCACTTCACCTTCATGATAAATTTTTGGTTCGGATTGTTCGTCGGTTAAGCTGGTAGCAACCTTGATATCATTTTTTAATACACGCCATATTTCCGCACGGCGATGGTGAAACTGCCACGATAAACGCTGACCGGGGGCTACCACCAAAAACTTAGGACTTAGCTTATCTCCAATTGTCAGTTGTTCTTTTGTGTAGCCGGGAAAAAACATTTCGATAAATTTTTCCGCATCGCTTTCAGCCAACACAAAAAAGCCACCCCAGGGCCGGTTAAAATCTTTGGAAACTACTTCAAAACCCTGCTCATCAATAAACCTCTGAACTGCTTCAAAAACCTGGTCTTTCCTCGAATCAATTTCAAAAACTATACTCATGGCGGATTTTTTTAAGGATGCAATAATAACAAAATTGAGGTGTAAGCGATTTAGTTATTGAAGTTTAATGCCGTCAATACGCACCGGTTTCTTCACTTGCATTTCTCCCTTCATA
>JBKJNG010000129.1:0-2817 GCA_046596065.1 Phnomibacter sp.
GTTGGAAGTGGGTAAAGATCTCCAGTTTATTCGTATTAACGGCACCATTGTAGGTGGATTAGTTGGCTTGCTTATTCATACTATAACAGCGTTGCTTCTCAAATAATCATCCGTGAATAATGCACAGGGTAAACGCATCTAATTTTTAAGCCTGAAGCCCGAAGTGCTTCAATATAAATAACCCTCGGCAAAGCCGGTGGAAATGCAAAATTCGTTAAGCCCTGCAACCCTGAAAGGGTTGAATCATCAACAATATTCACATTCAACCGCATTGCGGTTGTGGAAAAGGCCAAATAGCGCTTAGTATCCTGCATTCCAATGCAGGGTTATTCATATTTAATCCCTTCGGGATTGGCAAAACAACTTTTGTATAGGCTACTTATTTAGATGCGTTTGCCCTGGAATAATGCAATAATCGCCTTTAATCAACAATAAATAATGTAGCTTTCAAAACTATAAATCACATTTATGAATTTCATTATCCGCTTGCTTGTTACCGCCGCTGTTGCTTATGGCTTAGCACATTTTTTATCTGGCGTACATATCCCCGATTTTAAAGATGCCGTGATTTTTGCATTGGTGTTGGCGGTGCTAAACGCCATTATAAAACCTATACTTGTAATTCTCACTTTACCCATTACCATCATTACTCTTGGTTTGTTTCTATTCGTGATTAATGCCATTATTATTTTATTGGCTGACAAAGCCATGGACGGTGTAAAAATTGATGGCTTTATGTGGGCGCTGATTTTTAGTTTGATCCTATCGCTTATATCATCCTTACTACAGGGATTGCTTACGGAAAAGAAGTAATGTACTATCAATTTTAACGCTATCGTTAATTTGCCGGAACATCAGCTTTTATTTGTACCACCATTTTTTGCAGCACTTGTTTATCAGCAACAGAATCTGTTAGCGATATGGCTTTATCTAAATGAGTAATGGCTTTATCTGCGTTGATAAACGTGTACAAACTGCCAAGTAAAGAGTGGTAAAAACGAATGGCAACAAGATCCAGTTTTTCAACTTCTTCAATAGCGGCTTTACTACCATAAACTTTTGAATAGGCGAAGGCCCTGTTAAGTGCTGCTACCGGCGAGTATTCTATAAATAATAACTGGTTATACAGCTGCAAAATAGTTTGCCATTTATTAATTGAATGATCGTTTGTGGTATGCCAGTAAGCGATGCTTGCTTCGAGGTGATATTTTGTTATTGTATTGCCGGTGGCCGAACGGTTTAAAAAATAATTTCCTTTTTCGATCAGTTCGTTATTCCAAAGTTTTCTGTCCTGTTCTTCGTATAATACTGTTTCGCCACTTGTATTTATTCTTGCATCGAGCCTGCTGCTTTGAAAACACATTAATGCAAGCAGTGCGTATACCGGTGGCGTATTTGTCGCTTCGTTTTCAGTTAGAAAATAAGTAAGCCTTATAGCTTCTGAGCATACATCTTTCTTAATAATATTGTTGCTGCTTTGCGAAAAATACCCTTCATTAAACAACAGGTATAAGGTCGTTAATACCGATTGTATTCTTTGATCTATTTCATTGGTTCCGGGCGACGATAGTGCCACCTTTTCAACACGTAATTTTTCTCTTGCTCTTTGCAATCTTTTTTTAATTGTTTCGCGGTTTGTGAGAAACGCATTGGCTATTTCCTGCACACTAAATCCACAAAGTATTTCCAGGGCAAGACTCACCTGCGATTCAGCAGAGATAACCGGGTTACAAACAACTTCCGTGTTTATGGCAAGATCTAATGTTATTCAGGATAATAGCTTCTGTCTAATAGCTCTTTTATTTCATCCGATAATGCAGTTGTACCAGTCCTGTTTCGTAAGTTTTTGCAGTAATTAAATCTACATTTTGTTGCGGCCTTCCGTTTTTAAAAAGCTTTGTACCGCTACCCAGTAAAACAGGTATAATTGAAAGAATACATTCATCAATTAATTCATCCTGTAACAACGCATTTACTACTACCGCGCCGCCATCAATAAAAATATTTTTCCCATCTTTTTCTTTCAGATGAAAAACAAGTGAATGTAAATCTCCGACATAAAAAATCGTATTACCGATTGCTGGTTTTTCGGTTCTTGTAACTACGTAAGTTTCTTTATCGGCATGTGGAAATTCCGGCACTTGTTTCATCACCCAATCGTAAGTTTTTCTTCCCAGGATAACAGTATCAATTGTTTTTATAAACGTATTGTAGCCATAGTCTTCTCCCGGTTTTTCAACAAGTGATAAAAAACTTAAATCGTCATTTGGTGCTGCGATAAAACCATCTAAACTCGCTGCTATATAAAGTATTACTTTTCTTTTTGTACTCATAAAAAAAGTTGTTTTCCAAGATAGAAATAATTCAGGAATTACCTGACTTTCTCCTCTTAAAAAATGATTTTACTTCTCGTTGTGCCAGTTATTATCTCTCAATAAAAAAGCCAGCGGTTAAGCCGGCTCTTTTGCATTATTATCTTTTATTTTGATTATGGTTTTTTCGTTTCCGTTACAGGAAATCCTCTGTGTTTCATTAACGCTTCAATCTTTGGATCACGACCGCGGAAATTACGATACGCTTCACCCTGGTCAATGGTATCGCCAACGCTGAAAATTTTATCGTACAAACGTTTTGCAACCGCTTTATCATAAGGTCCGCCCGCTTCGGTAAAAGCCTGGTAAGCATCGGCGCTAATTACATCGGCCCATATATAACTGTAGTAACCGGCTGAATATGGCATGCCGAAGGAACTGGTTATGCGCCACCGTACACCACAATTCGGGCATATATTTTCCAGCGATGAATACTCTGCCGGTT
>JBKJNG010000260.1:0-7852 GCA_046596065.1 Phnomibacter sp.
TGCACTATTACCGTTGAGAGGGAGCATGAGGAAGAGAAATCTTAGCTGTAAAACCTTGTTGATATTCCAGCTGTGTTTTACCAGCGATTTTTCTGAACGATTTATAAAAGTTGGTTACATTATTAAAACTGCTTTGTAACAGATTTGCATAATGTTTTCTTTGTTTTCAATCAGCAGTTTAGTAGCATAAGAATCCAACAAAAAAAGTTGACTAATTACCAATTTTCGATAATTAATCAACTTCTGAAAAAAAGAAAATTACCCTGTTACTATTTTGCGTTTATAAGCTTAATTACAAACAGTTCACCTGGTATGTCTCCTGGTTTTAAACCAGATAAATCTATCACACAATCGTTGCCTGCATTTTTTAAAGGCAACATTTTATTTGAACCTAAAATGCTTGCTTTTGTTTTTGTTTTTGCTTTAAAACCACGAATGGAAAATTGCGGCATATAAGAAGGTAGCGTACAATAAAAATTGTTATCTTTAACAGTAAAAAAGGCTTCAACATGTGCAAGGTTGGCACGTGGTTTTACCATTTCGGCAATACTGTAACCCGCCATAAAACTTTCCGTTTTCTTTTCCGGTATTTTTCCAACACTCCATTGGTAAGATTGTTTGTAAGCTTTTGTACCATAAATAGCTTCGCCATTTATTTGCAGCCAGTCTCCCATATCGGTAAGGCGTTGCTGCATAATAACTGGTATGCGCCCATCAGCAGTCGGGCCAATATCCAGCAATAAATTTCCACCTCTTGAAACAATATCAACCAGCATTAAAATAAGATCGTGGCTTGATTTATAATCGCCAATTCTTTCGTTGCGGTTGTACCCATAAGAATGACCAATTCCCTGGCTTTCTTCCCAAATTACACTTGCATCCATGCCGCTTCCGTATTCCGATGTTGTGTAGGTTGCACCGGTATTTTTTCCACGGGTATTATTGCCCCAACGATCATCCACCACTACTGCTTTTGCCACCGGCGACTCATTAAATAACCATGCGAGTAATTCTTCGCTGCGCCATGCGGTATCACTTAAATCCCACTCGCCATCAGAAAAAATAATCGATGGTTTGTACTTGGTTACCAGGTCTTTAAACTGTGGAATCATGTGTTCGTTTACAAAGCGTTTTTTATCACTAAGCCACAACGGGTTAAACCATTCATACAACGAATAATAGTAGCCCATTTTTAAGCCTGAATCTCTCACTGCTTTTGATAAATCACCAAGTAAATCACGTTTAGGGGTACCGGTCACCGCATTCCATGGACGGTTCCAGTCACGGTCGGCTTCAGCGCTGTTCCACAAGCAATAACCTTCGTGGTGTTTAGAAGTCAGCACAACATATTTAGCACCTGATTTTTTAAAAACATCAGCCCACTGATCGGGGTTAAACATCTCTGCTTTAAACTGTTTTTCAAATTGCGGGTATTGAAAATCTGCCCCGAAACTTTTATCATGAAATGCATTAAAATCTTTTTGTTTTTGGGTTAGCTGGTACCAATACCATTCTGAATAACTAACGCCGCTATTGGGTATTACGGGAGCGTAAGATGGCACAGCGTATACACCCCAATGTATAAAAATGCCAAACTTATCCTGCTGAAACCATGCTGGTATTTTACGCGTATTAAGCGATGCCCAGTTAGGCTGATACTGCTGTGCAGATGCCGCATAAAAAATTAAAAAGGAGAGAAGCAATAGCTTTGTTTTTTTCATGATGCTATTTTAGTTTATACTTTGCCCATGGGCGATGAAATCGCAAGACTTTGGATAAAAGTATTGATTTGAATTTTTCTCTTCACTATTATTAAAACTTAAAAGAAAACATCTATGAAAATTGTTGTTACAGATGGGTACACATTAAATCCGGGCGATTTGAGTTGGGAAGGGGTAAAAGCATTTGGCGATGTTAACGTGTATGAAAGGACACCTGTTGAATTAATTGTAGAACGATGCAAAAATACGGATCTGGTGATAACCAATAAAGTGCCCTTTAACAGGGAAGCTATTTTTAGTTTGCCACAATTAAAAATGATCAGTGTTTCGGCCACAGGTTACAATGTAATTGATGTAAGGGCAGCAAGTGAAAAAGGCATTGTTGTTTGCAATGTTCCGGGCTATGGCACTGCTTCGGTTGCACAGCATGCATTTGCATTACTGCTGGAAAGCACAAACCATGTTGGACAAAATGCAGTAACAACCGCAAATGGAAAATGGCAGCAAGCCGATGATTGGTGTTATACCGAAGCACCTGTAACAGAACTCGATGGAAAAGTATTGGGTATTGTAGGTTTTGGAAACATCGGCCGCCGGGTGGCCCGCATTGCCGTTTCGTTTGGAATGATCGTAATCTATTATAACCCCAGTGAAAAATCTCCGGAAATGGGTAAGGCCGTTGATTTGGAAACAGTTTTTTCAGCAAGTGATTTCATTTCGCTGCATTGCCCGCTGACAAAAGATAATAATGAGTTTGTAAACAAGGATTTAATAGCTACCATGAAACGCTCAGCAGTGTTAATTAACACGGCAAGAGGGCAGTTAATTAATGAACAAGACCTGGCAGATGCACTTAATACGGAAGTTATAAAAGCAGCTTGTCTTGATGTGTTATCGAAAGAACCTCCTTTGGATTTGAATCCATTGCTTACCGCAAAAAACTGCATGATTACGCCACATAATGCCTGGATAAGTATTGAGGCAAGAAAAAGGATCATGGATACTACCGTTAAAAACATTGAAGCATTTATTAACGGAAAGCCTGCGAACATCGTTAAAGCCTGATGCCCGGTTTTCTATCCACGGCTTTAAACTGTACAACAAGCTGGTACGATTTTCTTGCAGGCAACAACGGCAAATCAAACGGTCAGCGTCTTACTTGTGAGTTCACTTTTATATCAGCCAGGTATAAATATTATTGCAACAAACAAAAATTTACACATGAATAGAAAGGTCCCTGCATTTTTAGCGATTGTAATTGCGCTCAGCGCCTGCAAAACAAACGATACTGGTAGCACAAATGCGCCCGGTTCAGATTCAACAACAAATCTTTCTGTTGAAAAAACTCCTCCCAATTCAAAATACACCCCGGCTTTTACAGGCCAAACGCGTATTGCGGCCGTAAAAACCACAACGCCCTATGAAGGGAAAATGCTTTCGGATAAGTTGCAAAATCCATGGGGAATTGCCACTTTGCCCGATGGGCGTTTTCTGATTACGGAAAAGAAAGGAACTATGCGTCTTGCTACGGTTACCGGAACATTAAGTGAACCCATTACGGGCTTGCCGGCAGTAAATGCCGAAGCGCAGGGTGGATTGCTTGGCGTAACAATAGATCCCAATTTTGCAACCAACCGCATGGTGTACTGGTGTTTTTCTGAAAGTACAAGCGATGGCAATCTTACTGCCGTAGGTAAAGGCAAATTAGCGGACGATGAAAAAACAATTGAAAACGCAACCACCATTTACAGGGCTACACCTGCCTACAAGGGCACGCTGCATTATGGGGGAAGAATATTGTTTGATAAAACCGGCAACCTGTTTATTAGTACCGGCGAACGTTCAGACCTGGAAACAAGGCCACAGGCGCAATGGCTGAATTCTGCGCTTGGAAAGGTGTTAAGAATTACTACTGACGGTAAACCTGCACCGGGCAATCCATTTGAAGGTAAAGCAGATGCCAGGCCCGAATTGTACTCTTACGGACACAGAAATGTACAGGGCCTTGCTATACACCCGGTAACCGGCGATTTATGGGAAGATGAATTTGGACCTAAGGGCGGCGATGAAGTAAATCGTATTGTGCCCGGCAAAAACTATGGCTGGCCAACCATTACCTACGGCCTTGAATACAGTGGAGAAAAAGTGGGCGAAGGCATCACACAAAAAGCTGGACTTGAGCAGCCCGTTTATTATTGGGATCCGGTGGTTTCGCCAAGTGGTTCTACTTTTTATAGCAGCGATAGCATACCCGGGTGGAAGAATAATTTATTTATTGGTGGCCTGAGCAGTACCCATATTGTAAGGCTGGTAATTGAGAACAACAAAGTGGTGGGAGAAGAAAGATTATTGGCTGATCAGAACCAGCGTTTCAGGGCAATAATTCAAGGCAAAGACGGGGCCCTGTATACTATTACTGACGGTGGCCGGTTGTATCGGATTGGGAAGAAATAGTTTCTTATCAACCGTAAACAATCTTATTGGTTGAATTTTATAAAGCGAACCTGTAAGGCCGAACCTTACAGGTTTTTTTGTACACAAATGCAAATGCTTTATTTGTCTTACAATATTTCACACGTAGTGTCTCAACTCTCAACCTCCAAACACCAAATCTTAAACCTTATGCCGTCTTCAAATCACTCAGCAACTAATCGCCATTCCAAACTAACTTCACCAACGTTTTTGCCTGACATCTGAAGTTTTAGATTTACATGTGTACTATTAACCGGGTTACAATTTTATGGCTGCTTTTTCTTGGTTTTTCCCTTTCTGCCAATGCGCAGAATTACATTTTTGCCCAGCTTACGGGATCGCCAGTTAATACCTCCGGTTGGAACCTGCAGGGCGCTGCAAGGGTAGCCAACGTTACTTCAAACAACAACAGCGAAATTCTTATTTGCCCGGTAAATGGTGCTAGTGGTGCGGTGTTTTATAACCAGCCCATCAATCTTTCATTGTGCAACAGGTGGAAAGCCGAATTTGATTTCAGAATGTTTGATGGTACCGGTGCCGATGGCCTAGCTTTTTGTTTTTTAGATGTGCCTCCCAGCCGGTTTTTTTCCGGTGCGGGTTTGGGTATTCCCTCCACTGCCAATGGTTTAAAAGTTTGTTTTGATACCTGGAATAATTGTATTCCATTCGATCCGGCCAATGTTCATAGTAACATGCCCAAAATTGAATTAAGATGGGGAGCAGGATACGATGAATGCACCTCGTTACCAACAAAGAATAATGTCTCCGGCGGCTTATCCTTCATTTATTTAAATAATTACAGCCATGCAAAAATTACCTACGACAATGGCAACATAGGCGTGTATGTAAATGATAGTTTATACCTGACCGGCTTTCAGCAATTTAATTATTCGGGCTACCTCGGCTTTACCGCCAGTACCGGCGGATATAATGATAATCATTCCATTAAAAATGTGGTTATCTATACCGAAATGCCTCCGTCAGAAGCAGGCAATTCAATGGCATTTTGTGCGGGTAAAAGCACGCAACTGGGCACCGCCGCAAATGCAGATTATGTATATTCCTGGTTGCAGGATACGGGCTTAACTGATGCTAATATTTCCAACCCGGTTGTAACCCTTAATAATACAAGCGCAGTTGCAGAGAACCATGTTTTTTATGTAAAAACTTCTTTCAAATCTAAACCCGGTTGCACCTCAACTGATAGCGTAACCATAAAGGTTTTGCCCCGGCCGGTTGTAAACTTTTTGATGCCCGATATCTGTTTGAGTGATGCCATTGCACCTTTCAAAGACAGTTCTTATACCGGCGAATCATCTATGCTGCCTTTTACGTATCAATGGAATTTTGGCGATCCTGTTGCCACCCTTGCAAATCCCAATACTGCTAATACCGCGAATCCTTCGCACAGGTATAGTGCGGCGGATAATTATAATGTGCGGCTTACAGTCAGCAATTCAGGAGGTTGTACTGATAGTTTAAAGAAAGTATTTACAGTGAATGGTGCAGTGCCAAAAGCTGGTTTTACAGTTATAAACCCGCAGGCATTGTGCAGTAACAAGGCTGTACAGATCAGGGATCAATCCAACGTAAACTTTGGGAGAATAACGAAAGTCCAAATTTTTTGGGGAGATTCCACAGGCGTATCCTACACAGATAATGAACCTGCAACAGGAAAAATTTACCAGCATATTTATCCGCCAAACCAATCGGCCTTAACTGCTAATTACACCATCCGTTATACGGCTGTTTCAGGTATAACCTGCCAGGATATGAAAACATTGGTTATTGGCGTACAGGCTAGTCCGCATGTTGTTTTCGCAGCAATCTCTCCTCTATGTGAAAATGATGTGCCTTATAAAATAACACAGGCAACCGAAACCATTGGTTTAGCTGGTGCTTTTGTTTATAGTGGAAATGGTATAAGTACTGATGGATTGCTAAATCCCGGCAAGGCGGGTAATGGAATAACTGACTTGTTGGCTACATTCCTCGCTTCAAATTCCTGCGAAGATTCTGCTTACCAGCAAATAACTATTTACCCAATACCAGTGGTAAATGCCGGACCTGACCTTTTTATGCTGGAAGGTGGAAACATTACGATCAATGCAAGTGCTGCGGGCACCAGCCTATCATTTAATTGGTCACCGAGTGCTTATCTAAACAATAACGCTGTGCTGAATCCTATGGCCAGCCCGGTTGCCGATATACTTTATGCTTTAGAGGTTACCGGCACAGGCGGATGTAATGTGCGTGACAGCTTATTTGTTACCGTGCTGAAAAAGCCAAATATTCCAAATGTTTTTAGCCCCAATGGTGACGGTATAAATGATAACTGGCAGATCCGGTACCTCGATACGTACCCCGGATGTGTAGTAGATGTATTCGATCGGTATGGAAGGCAAGTTTTTCATTCGGTAGGTTACGATAGTCCATGGAATGGAACACGAAAGGGTGGGGTACTACCGGCAGGTGTCTATTATTATATTGTAAACACAAAGAAATACGATAAGCCTTTTACTGGTTCTGTTCTGATTATCCGGTAAGTTTTCCCAAAAAAATAGACAAATTTGTAGCACGTTTTTGGATAAAAGGGCCTCGTAGTCCGTCAATTTCCTCAAATGACAGAAATAAAATTTTCTTATTAATTAAACATTATTTCAGACAAAAAAATTTAGAGATTTGGAAAATCTCCTACCTTTCTCTCAAATTTTATAAAGTTTTGTAATTTTTTAAGAAGTATGGCCGAAAAGAAAAATGGTTATTCCAGGCAAATACTCAAGCAACTATATTTTAATAATATGGTTTCTTGTGCTGAACTCAGCCTTAAAATAAATAAGAGTCTTCCGCTTACCACTAAGATCCTCAATGAGTTAATTGAAGATGGCTGGGTAATTGAAACAGGCCACGCTCCATCTACAGGGGGCAGGCCGCCTGCCATGTATTCGTTGCGGCAGGATGTTATTTATATTGTAGCCGTGGCCATGGACCAGTTTGTTACCCGCATTGCTGTAATGGATATGCAGAATAATTATGTGACAGAGGTGGAGAAAATTGAGTTACCACTCGCCAAAAATTCCGAAGGTTTACCTGTTCTCATCAATAAAATAAACCAGGTTATTATTAATTCGGGCATTCCTAAAACCAGCATTGCAGGTGTTGGAATTGGTATGCCTGGTTTTGTAGATGTGGAAAAAGGCATTAATTATTCCTTCTTTGAATCATCCGGCAAAAGCCTTGGTGAACGGATTTCTGAAAAAGTAGGTCTGCCTGTTTTTATAGACAATGACTCAAGCCTGATAGCTTTGGCCGAGCTGCGTTTTGGCGCAGCAAAAGGTCACTCGAATGCTATGGTGCTTAACATTGGCTGGGGTATTGGCCTTGGAATGATACTAAAAGGGGAGCTCTTCAGGGGGCATAATGGCCTTGCCGGTGAATTCAGCCATATCCCCATTTTCCTGGATGGAAAATTATGCAGTTGCGGTAAACGCGGCTGCTTGGAAACTGAATCGTCGCTGTTTGCAGTCGTTGAAAAAGCCAGGAAAGGTTTGGAGGAAGGCCGGAATTCAACGCTTAAAGATTTGCCGGTTGAGCATGTGGAACAAGCCAGCGAATCGGTTATTAATGCAGCGAAAGAAGGTGACAGGTTTGCGATCGAG
>JBKJNG010000328.1:0-4504 GCA_046596065.1 Phnomibacter sp.
ATGACGCAGAAAAAAGTAAATTAAATACCAGGGACTTCCCTGCAACAGAATTAGCCGAAGGCTATGATCTTACCCTGGACCATGGCGATACTTTGTTTATGCCCGCTGGTTACTGGCATCATATGGAATACCTTGACAGTGGTTTTGCCATGAGCCTTAGAGCCATGCAGCCTTCGCTATCAGGAAAATTAAAGGGCGTATGGAGCCTGATGGGAATGCGAACAATCGATACAGTTCTAAAAAAGACAGCGCCACAATGGTGGTATGAATACAAAAAAGAAAAGGTATTTACCTCTGCTCAAAAGGTAATGGACAGTTCAGACACGGCGATATAGCTCTTTATTTCGTATAGCTTCTTCAACTTTTCTCTTGTTTGTTAAAATTTAGTTGGCGGTAAACAAGGACAATATTACTTTGACAAACTTTTACTTAAGAGTTGTTTCATGCCGCTGTATAAAAACTTAAAAATTTCTGTTACCACACTCGCATTTTGCATGGCAATTCTTAGCGTGCATGCACAGCAAGCGGACAGTATCAGCCGTAAAAAGAGTAATGGCTATATGGCTTCTTACTGGCAAAATGGTGTGCGATTGGTTACAAGCCCAGTCCGGTGGACTGGTGATGATTGGGCGAAATTTGGCGGAACCGTTGCAATTACTACGGTTATTATAGGTATGGATGAGCCACTCAGCCAACCGTTTTTCGACTGGCAAACCAATGTGGGAACAAGTTTTGGAAAAACTGGTAAATTTCTTGGCAGCGTGCCTTTTCAATTAAGTATTTCGGGTATAGCCCTTGGCGCCGGTGCCATTGCCCATAGTAAACCGCTGATAAACTTTGCATTGGATAACCTCCAGGCCCAGGTATATACAGGCGGACTTACCTGGCTTGTGAAAGAATTATCCACCAGGGCACGGCCACGTACCGGCGGGGGTGCTTATAGCTGGCACGGCCCTTTTGGAAAGAGTGGTGATGCGTATGCCAGTTTTTTTAGCGGGCACGCCAGCATATCGTACTGTACAGCCACCATGATCTTTTTACACAGCCATAAAAAATGGTGGGTAGGGCTTATTAGCTATACCGCTGCAACTGGTGTAGCCATCAGCCGTATACAAAAGCAGGCGCATTGGGCCAGCGATATTATTTTGGGGTCGGTTGTTGGTTCGGCAGTGGCAAGCTTTGTGTACAAACAACAGGAAAAAAGACGCCACACCATAAATAAGCTTACAATAATTCCGTAATTCTTTCGATTACAGGAAAAATAAGACTGGGAAAGGCGCTTAGGACTACTGCAGGGCTAAAAGCAGCATGCTACTTGTTATTTTTGCAGGCATATTATTATTTCACAGGGAAGAAATTGAATAAATTCATATTCCCCTCCGGATCAGATCCGGGAAAATTCAGGACAATGATTAAAACAGGCAACCCGATTATAAGCATTTATACCGAAATGACGCCAAACCCTGAAACCATGAAGTTTGTGGCAAACAAACTTTTGTATCCGGGTAAAAGCATCGATTTCCCCGATGAAACCAGTGCAACCCCATCGCCGCTGGCTAAGGAGCTTTTTAGTTTTCCCTTTATTAAGAGTGTATTTATAGCCAGCAATTTTGTCACGCTTACAAAAACCGGTGAAACTGAAGACTGGCAGGATGTGATTCCGGCTATTAAACAGTTTATGAAAGACTACCTGGAAAATGGTGGTACGGTAATAAACGAAGATGAAGTTGTCATCAATAAAAAACAAGATGCCAGCAACACTGTACAGGCAGATGATGAAGATGTGGTGGTGCGTATAAAAGAACTGCTTGAAAATTATGTAAAGCCAGCTGTTGAAATGGATGGCGGCGCTATACAATTTAAAAGTTATGCTGATGGCGTTGTAAACCTCGCCTTACAGGGCAGTTGCAGTGGTTGTCCGAGTAGCATGATCACATTAAAAGCCGGGATTGAAGGCATGATGAAGCGCATGATACCTGAAGTGCAGGAAGTGGTTGCCGATGCCGAATAGTTTATAATCAAGTTTATTTTTTATTTGGGTTAATAGGTTAATGCTTTGGAAAGCAGTGCTCCGGCGCTGCTTTTTCATTTGGTAGCGGTGCCAATCAAGATTTTATAAATGACGCTGTTTGGGATAAAGCCATGCAACGGGTTAACCCAAAATAACTAGTGCAAATGTTGGAAAATACCGGCAAAGAATACAGCCGTATTGTGGCAGTGGGACCATTATTTGAGCAAGCTCGCTTTAGTGTAGCCTCGGCCGGATAAGAAACTTCACTTAACTGGTTTGATATTGCAAGGGAATACACCGAAAAAATACACCACCAATTGCAAATAAGACAAGCCGTAAATCAAGAAGCCGAACTAATGACCCGCGAATTGTTCTATCCCTTTATTGATACGTTGCTATACGGGTTACCATATGCATTACGCAATTCAACTGCCACCGAAAAAAGTGCAATAACGGTAACCCTTAACTCTGAAATTGGCGGCGACCGGCATTTAAATATGCTGGATAAGAAATGACATTTACAGGGGAAAACAAGCGGAAGAAATTGCCCATGTTTTTATTGATCCTGCCTTCCTGGAAGCTTTTTACAAAGGGAATAACACCCAGTGAAGCAATAGACCAAATACAGATGCAGGGCGATGAACAACTGTGCAATGCTGTGCTTGGTTTGGTTGCGGTGATGGCATAATAAAAGAGAGACAGAATCGCCTCTCTTTTTTGTTATTTCTGACCGGTTTATGCCAGCGTTGCTTCGGAAGAAATTTCCAGTTTCAGCAGCTTTGAAATGGGGCAGTTGGCTTCAGCATCTTTTACAGCAGCGTCAAATTGTTCATTGCTAATGCCTGGCACTTTTGCAACCACAATAAGATGGGATTTGCTTAAAACACCATCTACAAAGGTAATTTCACATTTGGTATTAAGTGTGTCGGGTGTAAAACCTGCGGCACCTATTGAAAAACTTAATTTCATGGTAAAGCAACTTGCATGTGCAGCAGCTATCAGTTCCTCGGGGTTTGTACCAATACCATCTTCAAATCGGGTTTTATAAGAATATTGGGCGCCGTTTAATACAGTGCTTTGCGTACTTACAGTACCATTTCCATCTTTACCTGAACCGTTCCAAACGGCATTTGCAGTGCGAATCATAATAGTGGGTGTTAATGTTGAAAAAATGTTTTGCGAATGTAAGTCAGCAACTTTTTTGTAGGTGTTATGAAAACGGGAATTAATCAAATGATATTGGCATACTTACAAATTTGGCAGCCTGGTTTTAACACTTTTGGTGCCACTCTGTTCATGCAATTGATTCACCGTAGTTTATGCTTTGCAAGAATGGAGGTACAAAAAATCTTTCAGTAGCTTAAATCATTTTTCTTTGTCGTGTGAGTGTAGAAGTAATTTTTCAAAAACTAATAGAAGGGCTTCATCAAACTACCTGGCTGGAATTTGCGGCAGTTATTTTTGGTATTGCCAGCGTTTTGTATTCGCGTAAAGAAAATATTTTAGTATACCCTACCGGCATTATTAACACAGTAATGTATACCTGGTTTTGCTTTGGTTGGTGGGGATTATACGCCGAAGGCAGCCTGAATTTTTATTATACCGTTATGAGTATTTATGGCTGGGTGCTATGGGCCAAAAAGAAAAATGATGGAACGGGGCATAAACTCGGGATCACGAAATCATCGATGAAGGAATGGGTGATTGCACTGGTATTTTTTGCAGTTTGTTATGTAGTGCTATATGTAGTGCTCAAAAATTATACTAACAGTACCGTTCCGTTTGCCGATGCATTTGCTTCCGCTTCAGCTTACACGGGTATGTGGCTGATGGCAAAAAAGAAAATTGAAAACTGGATCTGGTGGATAGTTACCAACCTTGCATCAATCCCGTTGTATTTTATAAAAGGCGCAGTTTTTACCAGTTTTCAATACCTGGTTTTTTTAATTCTCGCCGTGTTGGGTTATTTGGCATGGCAGAAAAAACTACAAATCGTCAATGCTTAAAAAGATTGTAATACTCGGCCCGGAAAGTACTGGCAAAAGCACCATTTGCCAGCAATTGGCAACACATTACCGTACACAATGGTGCCCTGAATACGCCCGTGAATACCTGTTTAGAAACGGCACCGATTACAGCTTTGACGACCTTCTGGTAATTGCAAAAGGCCAACTTGCCCTGGAGAAGGAATATGAAAAGTCTTTAGTAGATGGTAGTTCGTCATTAGAGAATACAAATAAAACGGTAAGGAATAGTGCAGCGTCTTTATTTACCAACAACCAGTTACAACCTACTAACTACCTATTCATCGATACTGATCAATATGTAATGAAGGTATGGTGCGAGTTTGTTTTTAACCAATGCCACACCTGGATACTTAATAGTATAGTTGAGCGATCCTGCGATTTGTATTTGCTTTGCAATGTTGATCTGCCCTGGGTAAAAGATGAATTAAGAGAATATCCCAATGAGCAACCACGCCGCCATTTGTAC
>JBKJNG010000555.1:0-5860 GCA_046596065.1 Phnomibacter sp.
AAGCACGAATAGTGGTGGCAGCTGGACTTCTATCAACATTTCAAGTTCAGCAGGAAGGTTTATAAATCCTATTGATTATATACGTAGGAACCCCATTGGTATTGTGGCTGATCCTGGTCGATCTGAACGAAGGCACCATCACCACCGGTTACTTCTACCGAGCTCCCTAAACCTGCACTTGATAGCTGGTGTACGCCATTATCCTGCGCACCTGCCAGGAAGTAATCGGTTGTGGTTGGGTGTATGGCTACAGAATAAAATTGCTTAATACGAAGGCCGACATTTCTGTCGGAAAAAGTGGTTCCGCCGTCAGCAGAATAATGAATGCCTCCATCGCTGGAAACAAGCAGCTGGTTATTACTGCGCCACGACATAGACTGTTGATCGGCATGTACATATTGGCCGGTTGTACCAACCCAGTTGCTGATTTTTGTCCACGATGTTCCGCCATTAGTTGTTTTATAGCAATCCAATCCGCCCACAATAACATTGTTGGCATTGTTTGGATCAACACCGCAGGCTATATCGTACCATGCCTGGCCGTTGGTTAATGACGCAGGCGTAGCTCCTGTAGCTGCCCAGTTAACGCCGCCGTTGGTGGATTTATAGATGGTGGCTACTTCGTATGAAGTGTTAGATGGCAGCGCATAAATCGTATTGCCATTGCTGGCGAGATCGACATTGACAGTTGTGGTAAACGGCGCCGACGGATTCGTCCAGGTACCTGCCGTAACAGTTGCGGGGTTGTCTGTAAAACGATAACCTGAATTCGCCGCAGGCGTATCGAAATATCCGCAGGTGATATGCAATCTTCCCGTACTGCTTAATTCAATATCGGGCACTCTAGGATCAAGCCCGCTGGGAGTGATATTTGTCCAGGTAGCTGTTGCTTTTGTATAGCGCTGTATACCCGAGGTATTCAGCCTTGAGTTGCAGCCCACGTATAAATTTCCTGCCGCATCACAAATAATTTTACTCACGTTCCAAAAAGCAGCAGTATTGGGCATTACCGCCCATGTTAGGCCATGGTCGTTGCTCACCCATAATCCTGCGCCTCTTACGGCATCTGCATTTGTTGCTTTTTCGCCTGTTCCAAAATACATAATGTTAGTATTGGTAGGATCCTGGCAAATGCTGGAAACAGATAAATTGCCAAAGAAATCGTTGATGGGCATCCATGTAGCGGGGTTGACTGTAATATCATTTGTTTTCCACAAGCCGCCATCAATGCCGCCTACCCAAACCGTTTTACCGGTAGCATCTGCAAGATCTTCCCATACTGCTCTAATTCTGCCAGAAGTTTTGCCGTTGCCCGGTCTTGTGTTTCCGTTACTGGGCCCCACGGCATCGCTGTTGGGGCCACGTTCTGTCCATATCATCGGAACACCATCGAGCCTGTTTATTTGCAACCTGTTTTTTCTTACCTGGGTTGCCTCGATCAAGCGTGCTTTAGGAACATAACCCAGTTTAGGGTCTTTTGTCATATCAATTTCCTGTTGTAATCTTTCGGAAATACCGACCTGGTTTTCTTTAACCTGGTTCACCTGCCCAAACGTAACGATAGTTAAAACGGTGAACAGTAGATAAAGTAGAATAATGCGTTTAGACATGATGTTTTGGTATTTATATGGGTAATAAATATAAAGCGATTATCTCATATTTTTTTAACGGGTTTTATTTGTTGAAAAAGGGTTGCACAAAAATTAAAACCACCTGTTCCTATATGTGTAATTGGTGGGTAATTTTTTCCAGCTAATGCGCTTGCCAGAATTAAACTAGTTTGATTTTTACCGCCTTCTTGCCGGAGTTTTCGGGATTTAACTGTCTTGTTTTCAGGGTAGTTTCTACCAAATCAAACGATCCATAAAATCCAGGCCATTTCCCTTCAAAGTTTCTTTTGCAATGTCATATCCTGCGTCTGCATGGCGAATTACTCCCATGCCAGGGTCGTTTCTTAAGACCCGTTTTAATCTAAGCGCAGCATCTTCTGTACCATCGGCAACAATCACCATTCCTGCATGAATACTATAACCCATCCCTACGCCGCCACCATGGTGAAGGCTAACCCAACTGGCGCCGCCTGCCGTATTTACCAACGCATTTAAGATGGGCCAGTCGGCGACGGCATCACTGCCATCCAGCATGCCCTCTGTTTCGCGGTTAGGACTTGCCACGCTTCCTGTATCTAAATGATCGCGGCCAATAACAATGGGTGCTTTTATTTTACCGGTTCTTACAAGTTGGTTGAAAGCTAATCCTGCTTTTTCTCTTTCGCCCTGTCCAAGCCAGCAAATACGTGCCGGTAATCCCTGGAAAGCAATTTTTTCCTGTGCCAGTTTGATCCAGCGGTGCAGGCTTTTATTGTTTGGAAAGAGTTGTAAAATCACTTTATCAGTAACTGCAATATCGTTGGGATCGCCGCTTAAAGCTGCCCAGCGGAATGGGCCTTTGCCTTCACAAAATAGTGGGCGGATATAGGCTGGTACAAAGCCCGGAAAATCGAAACAACGGCCTGGTGAGTAGTGAGTGGTCAGTGATGAGTAGCTTTCGCCATTTGCAGGTTTCACTTTTGACTTTTCACCTTGCTCGTATTCCTGTGCTCTTGCCCTTATGTTATTGCCATAATCAAAGGTAATAGCGCCTCTATCCATCAGCTGCAACATCAGCTGAACATGCAGGTACATGCTTTCGTAACAAAGCTTTGTATACGCTTCGGGATTTTTTTCTCTTAAAATATTTGCCTGCTCATTGCTAAGCGTATGCGGTATGTACCCAATCAACGGATCATGTGCACTGGTTTGGTCTGTTAATGTATCGGGTATGATGTTTCTTTCGAGCAATCGTTGTAACAGGTGAACGGCATTGCATAAAACGCCAATACTTTTTGCTTCGCCTTTTAACTTACAGGCAATTGCTTTATCAATCGCTTCATCTATATCAATATACTTTTCATCAAGATATTTTGTCTCAATGCGTTTATCGATACGCCATTCTTCTACTTCTGCAATTAATGCAACGCCTTCGTTCATGGTGATGGCTAAAGGTTGTGCGCCACCCATTCCGCCAAGTCCGGCAGTTACGTTTAAAGTACCTTTTAGTGAGTGGTGAGTAATGAGTGGTGAATAGGGATCTTCCGAAGTGAAATGTTTGTCGGCAATGGCGGCATAAGTTTCATACGTGCCCTGAACTATGCCCTGGCTTCCTATGTAAATCCAACTGCCTGCGGTCATCTGGCCGTACATCATCAGGCCTTTCTTTTCCAGTTCATCAAAGTGTTTCCAATTTGCCCAATTGGGCACCAGTTGCGAGTTGCTTATAAGTACTCGTGGCGCATCTTTATGTGTTTGCAGAATGCCAACCGGCTTGCCGCTTTGAATTAATAATGTTTCATCGTTTTCCAGCACTTTTAATGCAGCAATAATGTTGTGCAATGCCTCGTGGTTGCGGGCTGCTTTTCCACGCCCGCCATATACAATCAAATCTTCAGGACGTTCCGCGACGTTTGGATCAAGGTTGTTTAGCAGCATGCGTAACGCGGCTTCCTGTATCCATCCTTTGCAACTGATTAAAGCACCTGTGGGCGTTTTTGGTATTGGCTGTTGGGCTACCATAGCTGTGATCGTTTTTACAATGTTATTCTACTTTTTACCGAAGTCAAAAAATGGTATTGCTTCCGCAGATTTTTTTAGATAACCCCTGCTTTTAAAGTGGCGATGGCTGGTTGCTTTAGCAGTAATAATCTCATCATAAAAATAAGGGAATGCATAAAGCATTCCCCATGGCTTAGCAACCGCAACACTTAGGCGTACTACCAGGTATCAACCAGCAAAGCAATAGCCACACTGGTGCTCCTGCGCACGCCCCAATGCCCATACACCAGACGGCACTGGTTGTATACCGGGTATTAAACCTGTCATCCAGTCTTTTTTTGTTTCAGCGGCATCCATATTCATTTGTTTTGCCAAAACGGCGCTGTACAAGCTAATGGCTGCATCGCATACACAAAACATTACACCATCGGCCTGCAAATCTTTTATACCGATTTTAACCTCTCCAAAAGCTGGCAATACAAAATCGCCTGCCTTAGTTTGCCAGAATGGGTTACGTACAGATGGAGCTTTTGTTGCTGGATCATCGGCTTTAAACACTTCGCCAAATTTATATTTTGCCCACAGGCTGTCTTGAAAAGCGTACGGAATGGCATCGTGGCGTAACACTACAACAACACCACAGTCCTGGGCGGGTGAACCAGTTTTTTCATTGGTCATCAGGAATACCCTGGGCCATGCAAATGGCATAAGTTCATGCGGGCGTGTTGCATCAAATACAATTCTGTGTTTTCCCTTTATCTTATTAAACCATACATCTGCTTCCGCCATGCTATCCGGCTCGTTACCAGCGATCGGTGCCGCTGCGAGATTGACGGGTAACGCCATGGCAGCAAGGCCAATTGTAGCAGCACCCGCAGCCAGGGTGCCGAGGAATTCGCGACGTGGCGATATTGTTGTCTTATTACCTGTTTCCATACAATCAAATTTTTGGTTTTAAAAATTAAAATGAGGATCAAAGTACAAACTGAAAACAAGGTTTGCAAGCAGTTAGGTAAATCATTTTTAAAAAAGGGAAAAGGCAGAAAACGTGGAAAGATGAGTGGGTACTCATGCAGAGAAATACTTCTATAAAACATAGGACTGCAGAAACTGAACGGCTTGCATCATATCATCATGCAACACACGGTCAGCTTCGTTGAAAGACACTTTTTCGCGGAAAGCTGCTACAACTTTTTCTACCCTGTCAGAACTTTTCATTGGCCTTCTATATTCCAAGGCCTGCACTGAGGTAAGTAATTCAATGGCCAAAATCTTTTCTAAATTATCAACCACGCGTTTGCACTTGGTGGCGGCATTGGCACCCATGCTCACATGATCTTCCTGGTTATTACTGCTGCTGATACTATCCACAGAAGCAGGTGTGCATAGTTGTTTGTTTTCGCTTACAATACCTGCTGCCGTGTACTGCGGAATCATAAAACCACTGTTCAAACCAGCATCTTTTACCAGGAACAAAGGCAGTCCCCGTTGCCCGCTGATTAACTGGTAAATACGGCGTTCACTTATGTTGGCTAATTCGCTGATAGCTATGGCTAAAAAGTCAAGTGTAATTGCTAACGGCTGCCCATGAAAATTACCACCGCTTACAATTACATCATCACCAGGAAAAATATTTGGATTATCTGTAACAGAATTTATTTCCTGCATAAAAACACTTAGCACGTAGTCGTAGCAATCGTGGCTTGCACCATGTACCTGTGGTATGCAACGAAAAGAGTAGGGGTCCTGTATTTGTTTGCCGCTTGCAATGGCTATTGAACTGCCTTCTAAAAGGTTGCGCATATTAGCAGCGCATGCAACCTGCCCCTTATGTGGTCGAATGCGGTGAATATGTTCGTTTAAGGGTTGAAGATTACAATTAAAAGCATCAAAAGAAATAGCCGCGATAAGGTCGGCCCATTCCAATAATTTTTCCATTTTTACAAGGCACCACAAACCATAAGCGCTCATAAATTGCGTGCCGTTAATTAAGGCTAAACCTTCTTTGCTGCGAAGTGGTACCGGTGTCCAGCCAAATGCTTTTTCTATTTCGCCAGCCTTGTATTTCTCGCCTTTGTGCGTTACTTCTCCCAAGCCAATAATAGGTAAACTTAAATGACTTAATGGAGCAAGATCGCCGGATGCTCCCAATGAACCTTGGGTGTAAATCACCGGGTACACTTCATTGTTGTGCATATCCATCAGGCGTTGAACAGTCTCGTTTTGCACACCGCTATAACCATAGCTCAGGCTTTTTACTTTCAGTGCCA
>JBKJNG010000656.1:0-6666 GCA_046596065.1 Phnomibacter sp.
TTTTGGAGCGGCTACTTTCTTATCAAAAGCACCCGGCACCTGGGCGGTTATGATTTCTTTTATTTCGTCGATAGAAAGTACTGAGGCTTCTTCCTGCGAGAATTTGCTTTTGCCGGGACGGCCAAGCTTCAGCATTTTTTTACCAAAACGTACATAGGGGCCCCAACGTCCGTTTTCGACAGAAATCTTTTCCTTCGGAAATTGCTGAATGTAACGGGTAGCTTCCTTAGCCACTTTGGCTTCAATCAGTTTCTCGCAATCTGCCTGGCTGAGGCTATCGAAATTGTAAGCCCTTGGAATATTAATAAACAGGTCGTTCCACTTAATAAATGGTCCAAAACGACCCTTACCCTTTGTAACGGGAAAGCCCTGGTATTCTGCAATGGGTGCTTCAGCGGTTTCTTTCTGAGCGATTACCTGCAGCGCCTTGTCCATATCAACACTTAACGGGTCTTCGCCCTTTGGGAGGGATATAAATTCTTCGCCAAATTTTACATAGGGACCAAAACGCCCAATACCCACTGTTAGTTCTTTACCCTCGTGCTGACCAAGGCTGAAAGGCAGTTTGAACAAATCGAGCGCTTCTTCCAGTGTAATTGTTTCAATGCTTTGGCCGGCACGGAGACTTGCGAATTTTGGCTTTTCTTCATCTTCAACGGTTCCGATCTGAATCATAGCACCAAAGCGGCCCATGCGTGCAATAATCGGTTTACGGGAACCCGGATCTTCTCCCAGGAAGCGTTCACCGGTTGCCCTTTCTGCAGTTTCAAGTGTAGTCTCAACTTCTTTATGAAAAGGCAGGTAAAAATCACCTACCATTTTTTTCCATTGTTTGTTACCGGCTGCAATTTTATCAAACTCACCTTCAATGGACGCGGTAAAACCATAGTCCATTACGTTTTCAAAATGTTTGGTAAGAAAATCCGTTACCACAAAACCAAGATCGGTAGGAAACAGCTTCGATTTCTCGGCTCCATAAGTTTCTTCGTCCGTTTTCTTCGTGATCTTATCGTTCTGAAGCTTTAAAACGCGTACCTGCCTTTTCAAACCATCCTTGTCTTTCTTTTCAACATAGGCTCTTTTTTGGATGGTGGAAATGGTTGGCGCATAGGTAGATGGACGGCCGATTCCCAGTTCCTCCAACTTCTTTACAAGGCTTGCTTCGGTGTACCGGGCCGAAGGTCTTGTAAACTTTTCGGCGGCAGTCATTTCTTCAAAATTGAGCGGCTGACCAACAGCAAGCAATGGCAAACGGCCTTCGTCCTGCTCTTCCTCATCATCAGTGCTTTCAGTATAAATTTTCAGGAACCCATCAAATTTGATCACTTCACCACTGGCTGTAAGTTCTTCTTTATTGGTGCTGATGCCAATTTTAGCAGTTGTTTTTTCAGTAACCGCATCACTCATCTGGGAGGCAATAGTACGTTTCCAGATTAGCTCATACAGGCGTTTACCATCTGCATCATCGATGGTATGATGATCCATATAAGAAGGGCGGATGGCTTCATGAGCCTCCTGTGCATTTTCGTTTTTGTTTTTGAACTTGCGAACCTGCAGGTATTTATCGCCAAAACTGCTTTTTATTTCTTTTGAAGTGTCGGCAATAGAGGTGTCAGACAGATTCACACTATCCGTACGCATATAGGTTATATGTCCATTCTCATACAGCTTTTGCGCTACCAGCATTGTTTTACTAACGCTATAGCCAAGCTTACGGCTGGCTTCCTGCTGAAGCGTACTGGTGGTAAAAGGTGCTGCCGGGCTACGTTTGCCGGGTTTTACCTGTATGTCGTTCACTTTATAGGCAGCACCCATACAACTATTTAAGAATGCTTCAGCAGTCTCTGTTGTCTTATAACGCTGGCCGTCAGCAGTAAAAGCCACATCTTTCTTATTGATATCTTTAGCTGTGAAGGAAGCTTTTATAGCAAAAGAGCTTTCGCTTTTAAACTCGTTTATTTCTCTTTCCTTTTCAACTATTAATCTCACCGCCACGCTTTGAACACGGCCAGCACTCAGGCTTTTTTGCATGCCTATTTTGCGCCAGAGAACGGGGCTGATTTCAAAACCAACAATGCGATCGAGTACACGACGGGCTTGCTGAGCGTTCACCAGGTCCATGTTTACCGTGCGGGGATTACCTACCGCTCTTTGAATGGCAGGCTTTGTAATTTCATGAAACACAATTCTTTTGGTAGTTGCGGGATCGAGGTCCAGTACTTCGCAAAGATGCCAGCTAATGCTTTCCCCCTCGCGGTCCTCGTCACTTGCCAGCCAAACTTCCTGAGCGCTTTTTGCCAGTTTTTTTAGTTCGCTAACCACTTTCTGTTTGTCATCAGGCACTATGTAACGGGGTTCAAAACCATGATCCACATCAATGCCCATCTCGTCTTTTTCAAGATCCCGTATGTGGCCATAGCAGCTTTTTACAGAAAAATCGCTGCCTAAAAACTTTTCTATGGTTTTGGCTTTCGCCGGACTTTCTACTATTAATAAATTTTTTGCCATTAGCGGGAATTGAGGATTTTATTTGCTGTGCAACCTTGCAAAGGCAGCTAAACAACAGGTCAAATCTTTAAAAATTTGAAGCAATATTAGTGCAACTTGAAAAAATCAGGGTTTTTTGTATGGGTAACCATGGTCCCTGACAATAAAAAACAAGCAAAACAAGGGCCTAACTGTTTTCATTTCAAAGAAAATCGATAATAAGTTGTTTCACTTTCATGTCTTTGTAAATACGGCTATGGCCCAGCCCTTTGGTAAAATGAAAATGGACATGCAGCGGCTTTTGATGCATCAAAGGATATACATCTTTAATAGGTGTTGTATGGTCGTCTTCATCATGCAGCCATAAAATATCGCCTTTAACATCGTGCAGTATACGGCTGATCGAATACCATTGAAGCGGCACACCAACAAGTTCTTTCACTTTTTTTTCAAACGCCGTTTTAATGGATGGGGGCAGGCGCAGCATACCGAAAAAGATTTCCGCAGCGCTGGTGGTTTCTGTGGCGGGGGCAAGAAGTACAATTTTAGGATGGTTATCGTACTTAAGCTGATGCAGCGCAATCATCAGGCTAAGTCCGCCAAGGCTGTGTGCCAGGTAGCCATCAAAAAAACCGTGCTGTTCAATAATCAACTGAATTACATGAACATACGCCGCGGGGTTTAATCTTTTACCCTGGCTTTTGCCGTGGGCGGGCGCATCATAAGCATATACATCATAGCCTTTTACAAGCGAAGGTTTAATGTAACGGTCAAAAGCCCTGCTATTGCCGCCAAATCCATGCACAATCAATAGCTTTTTACCTGTAGGATTAGGCGATTTCCAATGATAGCCGATCACACTACCATAATCAGTTGCCAACGCTAAATGCGTGGCAGCTGACCAAATTACCGGGTCGGCCTTTGCCTTATCAGGATAAGGTTTCGTGAAAATATCCAGCGCTTCCCTGGCCGCCCAACCCGTACTGAGGGTATTAATAAAATTGATTTTCGCCCTGTAATAATTAACGGCAAGTTTTTGTGTGATGGTCAATTTTCGTGGAGGCATGTAAGTTTAAACTTGACTGCGAAGGTATATGACCGGTTAAAGAGGCATCAAAAAAATTATTTATAACCATACTCACAATAACTTAGATGCCCCAAATAAAAAAAGCTAATGAGAATTGTTATCATAGGATCAGGTAACACAGCATCGGTACTCGGAAGGAAAATTAAAATAGCAGGCCACGAAATTGCTCAGGTATACAGCCGTCATTTGTATAACGCAGGCGAACTTGCTGATGAGCTTGGTTGTGCTGCGACCGATAACTGGGATAATATCATTAATGATGCACAACTCTATCTTGTGGCATTATCAGATTCGGTGCTGAGCGATATTCATGAACAATGGCATTGTAAAGGTTTGGCGGTACATACAGCCGGCGCTGTTTCTAAAAATGCGTTACAGGAGGTTTCAAAAAATTATGGCGTGCTGTATCCATTGCAAAGTCTTCGAAAAGAGAAAACCGATTACGACAATATTCCTTTGCTTACGGATGCCAATAACGATGATAATCTTACCCTGGTAACAGATTTTGCTGAGTCCATTTCGAAAACAGTAAGACATGCAGATGATACCTATCGCATGCATTTGCATGTGGCTGCAGTTGTAGTAAATAATTTCACCAACCATTTGTATGCCTTGGCCGAAGCCTATTGCACCAGCAGTAATGTAAGCTTTGCCCTATTAAAGCCATTAATTATTGAAACTGCTGAACGCCTTGAACAATTTGCTCCCGCTACCGTTCAAACAGGCCCCGCTTATCGTGGCGACATTCAAACGCTTGCAAAACATACCAATCTGTTGAAAGAACATCCCTCGTTGTTAAGTTTATACCAGCAGTTAACCCAAAGCATACAAAGCAATTTGACGATCTGATTTGTGATATGTGATGTCGTGATCCCGATAACTATCGGAACTTATTTGTGCAGCTTAGATAACAATTATCAACTGTTCACCTTGTCAACCTCATACATGAGACCTTGTTAACCAACCTCCACTATTCCACCATCTTTCCCGACTTCTTCAAATACCTTACCGCCAGGTAAATGGCCAGTAAAAAAGCAAGGAAGATAATGGCGAGCTTAATACGATAGGAATCAGCAGCATCGCCATCGCCGCCTGTTAATTCATGATATGTAAATAAAAGGAGCAATACAATACCATTCAGCCAGATATATTGGGTGGTATGCTCTTTTAGTATCCATCTTTTCCAGCGGAAAGTAGCACCCTGAAAAGTAGCGCCAATGCCCCGCAGATCAGGCACCCAGCGGTTTATACGCCTGCAGAAGTCGTTAAATGCTTCTCCAAATTTATTACGTAAAAAGTTTTCTTCCGCCAGCACAATTGCCTGGTATATAAAAAGAAAAAGTGGAATAAAGACCGCCATGTATATAAGCGAGTTGGACAGAATACCCACACCGGCTAGCATTAAAATATTACCAACATAGAGTGGGTTGCGACAGTGCTGAAAAATACCGCCTGTTACCAGGTTTTCTGCATACACTTTACCTTCTTTCCCACCCCGAACAATATAATCGAGGCCGATTGTTGCGCCGCGTATTAACTGGCCTGAGATAGTAACTACCAGCCCAATAACAATTGGCCACCAATAATAATGCGGGCCGCAATTGCTTTCGGAAAATATTGGAGGCGATGGGATAAAGAGTGCGAGGTACAGTACAATAAAAAGCCAGTTGCGATACTTAAAAAAGAAATTACCGATGGTGATCATTCTTTGGTATTTTGTAATAAGCAATAGTTGGAAAAATCCCTTTCTGCACTAAAGAAACCAATGCAGTCAAGTTGATTTTAAACAATGATATAGTGTAAATAATGAGGAAAAATTAAGCGGAATTACAGGTACTGGAGTACTGCCAATCATTATAATAATAAGTTACGAGCTTTGGGCTGCTGTTTTCTGGGCAATAATGCCCGTGAAATTATACCACTTAAAAAACACTTCGCAGTGGCCAAAACCAGCTTCTTTCAGCATCAAAATATTTTCGGATAATTTATATGGTATTAAAACGTTTTCCAGCGCTTCGCGTTTGTTGGCAATTTCCATTTCACTGTAAGAATGGCGACGCTTCATATTGTAATAATAATTAATAAAGTCGCGGTTGAAACGGCTTTCTTCAGCCAATATTTTTTCTACCAGTATTAAAATACCACCGGGAACAAGCCCATCATAAATACGCTTCAGAATTTTTTCGCGGAACATTGGGCGAATAAACTGCAGGGTTAGGCACAGCACTGTAACAGATGCATTGGATACATTTACTTCCCCGTTAAGATCGCCAACAATCAATTCGTAAGGACGGGTAAAACCAATCTGCTGCAATTTCAATTTGCATTTATCAAGCATTTCTGCGGCATCATCTACACCAACAAACCTGATCGACTGATCTACCTGCTCGTTCATATAAATCATGGTAGTTCCGGTAGAACAGCCAAGATCGTACACATCCGTACCGGGCAAAGCATGGTCTGCAGCTATTTCCGAAACCATCCTTTGTATCTCCTGGTAAAAAGGTACCGAACGATTCACCATATCATCAAATACGGTAGCAACTTTTTTACTGAATTTGAAGTCAGAGGCATTCTTTATGTCTTCTGCAAAAATTTTATCCTCTAAAGGAGCGGCCGAGTTTTCCATATTGGTGCTATTGAGCAGGCGAAAATAACTATATGCTGTTTACCAGCATACCAAAGCAGGTTGTTTTCAATAAAAGCAATTATTTACTCTTTGAAAACATATTAACACGTATTAACCCTATTACAAGTACTGGTTGCCCTCCCCACCCTATTTTTGCAGCCCGCCAGCAGTAAGTATGGCTTTTAAAACTTTGAAACTGTTTAAAATTCATTCACAGGTTTCCCTCCCGAAACAAGTTCGGGACAAGCTATGTGTCTTTTGGTTGCAACTTCGTTGGATTTTTCGCCGTGGGGGCATCCTGCTATGGCTGCAAAAACCGCCTCGTTTCGCTCAAGAACACCCTATGAGTAATTCCAGCAATAAAATTAAACAGCTTCTTACAGCTCATAAATAAGTATGTATAACCTGCATTTTAAGTTTGAACAAAAAGGATTGGCGCCACGTATTATAAGCAATGTAAACG
>JBKJNG010000135.1:0-7832 GCA_046596065.1 Phnomibacter sp.
TGAGTTGCGGTGAAAGAATATCTGAAATATTTAAAACATCAAGCTGGTTTGTGTATCCCGCACATGCCGTTCCTGAATGTAATGTTACATAAGCTACATTATCATCAGCAATTACCGGGTCGCAGGTGCGTACATGTTCAAAGGTGCCAAGTTTAGCAGGCGTTAACGGGTTTCGTACACTGTAAATAAACATGCCCGCATTCGAGCCTAAAAAGAGCTTGTCTTTAAATGGAAATATTGTTTCCACGCCCCATCCAAGGCCGATAGCATTTGCACGAACCGGGTTTTCTGTATTTGACACATTGGTTATTCTTAACGAGTCGTAGGAAACAGAATACAGCCAATCCTGAATCAAAGCAAATCTTGAAAGCGATCCGCTAATGCCTACCGGGGCTGCTGAAGTATTGGCGGAAGAAGAGAAGCCGGCATCCTTGTTATTAAACAGCATATCGTCAGTCATGAATATGGGATATGGTTGGTAAGTGCCTTTAACTGTCACTGTTTTTTTGATCCAGTCCGTTATTAGCATGGTAGAATCTGTGTGAAAACCATAGTAATAACGTTCCGGGAAAATATTGCTTACAAATTTTTTTGCAATAACATTCAATGGATTGCTGATATCAATCGCCACGAGATCCGTATAAAAATCGGCGTATAACGTATTTCCTTTCACAGCTATATCAACATTGCCCGGTAGATCAATAAACGCAATATTTAAGGGTGCTGCGGAATTAGTATTATCTATTACATGAATACCCTTATCTACTTCGTTCAAAAAAATATAATTTCCTTTTATACAAATTTTGCCGGTATTCTTAATGGCTTTGGGTGCATTGCTTTTAATGTTCGCCCGAACTTCAGCGGATGTTTTATAAACGGGCTCAAAATAAGTGTAGGTGTAAGTATTTGTATGAACATCCTTTACACAGCTTTGCTGTAACAGTGTAAGTGCAGCTGTAAGAAGGGAAATGATAATGCTGGTAATGTTTCTCATAATGTTTTCTTTTAGGTACTGACAATGCGTTTTAGAAGATCGTTGTCTTATCACCTTATTATTTTTTCAAAGGAATATTTATATACAGCATAGAGCATAATAAATGCTGTTTGCCGAATGTTTGTTTTGTAACAGAGTTAAGGTTGTAATTAAATCTATACCCAATACTGAAAGGAAAAGTTTTTTGGGCAAGATAAATGCCTGCACCTGCATTTAAGGAAAAGAGCAATTTATTAAATACAGCAGCATCGGTAAAATAGGCAGCCTTGCTTCCATTATATTGCAATGCATTGGAATGCATTAAATAAGAAACTGTTGCCCCCGCCTCCAGGTAAACCGGCAATTTAACCGGCAGCTTGTATTGAACAAGTAACGGTATTTGCAGCAAGTGAAATTTGTTTGTATAATTTTCAGACCTTCCACCTCTGTAAAAATTATCGGATGCAATGTTTTTATCGTTAATATTTAAATTAATTGCAGAATCAACTTTGCTTCCAACTAGGATCTTATTTGAGTGGTAAGAATAATACAGACCTGTATTCAAGTTCCAGTTTTTCCCCAATGATTTTTTTACAAATAAACCAGCGGAAAAAGCTATCGAATGAGAAGGATTGCCTGGTGCAGCGCTGTCCGGTGAATTAACATTTCCGCCTGTTGAATTTGAGTAAGCATCTGCATAAAGCGCTGCGTTTGTACTATTGAACAGGCCACTCGTAACATTAGAAATGCCAACTGCTGCGTGAATTCCGTAACTGCATTTTTGAATGCGCTTTTTTTCTTTTGTTGTGGCAACAGTTGTAATCGTATCAGTGTTGGTTACAAACAGGCTGTCTGTTTTTTTGTCCTGATTTTTTTCCGGCAGTTTGGTTAGCGGAAGCGGGTCTTCATTTTCATGTTTGGCTGTAATTGTTACTTGCTTATCTGTTACCTGTTCGCTATTATCTGTTACCTGTGTATTATTTCCTGCAGCGATAACATTATTTTCCTGTTTAATTGTATCAGCATTTTCATGATCCATCTTCGCAGCGTTTGTTTGTATTTTACTTTTCTCAGTATTATTTGTTTTAACGTTGTTTCCATCTTCTATTGTAAGATTCGCTCTTTCTTCTGTTGCAGGTTTTAATTCATTTAAATAAACGGTTTTGGCCAAAGAAGAACGGTTGGTTAAGGGTTCAATGTTCGTTTGTTTCTCTTTATACCTGGTATTAATATTCTTTTCTTTCGGGGTAGAAGTTGTTGTTTTCTTTACGAGAGAAAGTGTATTGTCCGCTGATTTTTTTTCTCTATCCGTAATTGCGGGTAGTACTTTTTTTTCTGAAAAGTTTTGCGGTGGATTTAAATGCTTGTTTGCCATTTTTCCGGGTAGCGTAAAGTGATCCCATAACAAAAATGAGCCGTAGAAAAGTACCAGTAAAAGCAATATAGAAAAGATAAAGCGCCGTTGCTTTTTCTTTTCGGGCAGGGCTGCTTCTATCTTTTCCCATACAGCATCATCGGGAGTAAACGTTAGTTCCTCCATTTTTTGCTGCACCTTATTTTCAAAATCGCTATTTAACATAGGAATGCAGTTTAATATCTGAATGATTTTTTTTGATCCATGTAACAAGTAATGCCCTGGCCCTGGCATATTGCGAGCGGGATGTGCCATCTGTAATACCGAGCAGCGCTCCAATTTCCACATGGCTGTATCCTTCCACAGCATGTAGGTTAAAAATGGTTTGATATCCTGTGGGCAGTTGTTGTATTAATGCGGCCAGCTCTTTCGTATTCAATTTTATCTCCGGGTTTTCATCCGACACCGGGTGCATCTCTAATTTATCAAAAGCAAGATCATGCTGGTATTTTGCATTTCGTTTTAAATAATTCAGCGCTGTGGTAACCATTACTCTTCTTATCCATCCGCCCAATTCGCCTTCGTTTTTATATTGATGCAGGTTTTTAAATACCCTGATAAATCCTTCCTGCAGCACATCTTCCGCATCTGCTTTCGATTTTGTATACCTAAAGCAAACACCCAGCATCACTTCTGCAAACTGGTTGTACAGTTGTTTTTGCGATGCCCTGTTATTTTTTAAACATTCTTTTATAAGCAACAGGTTCTGCTCCATTCATCGGTATTCACCAAACTGACAAGAGGCTTTGAGCTATCGTTGCACCTGCGGAATAAATTATTAATCAGGCTGAACGATAGTAGCGTACTCGGGCAAAGCATTTCATGCAAACGTTTAATATAATGGTATTCATCTCTATAAGAAATACAACTTGTATTTTTCCAGCTTTATAGTGCAAAAAAGATATTTATGCAGACAAAGCAGAACAACAACTATGCGATAGTGATTATTGGTGTTTTATTTTTTGTGTTTGGTTTTGTAACCTGGTTAAACGGCACGTTAATACCATTTTTGAAATTAGCCTGCCAGTTAAAAAATGATATACAGGCATTCTTTGTAACGTTTGCTTTTTACATGGCCTATTTCTTTTTAGCAATACCATCATCTTTAATTTTAAAGAAGACAGGATTTAAAAATGGGATGGCGCTGGGATTAATTGTGATGGCAGTTGGCTCAATTATTTTTGTGCCTGCGGCAAATGCAAGAAGCTTTGGATTATTTCTGGCAGGTTTGTTTGTGCAAGGCACGGGCTTAGCATTATTACAAACGGCATCCAACCCATATATAAGCATCGTTGGACCTATAGAAAGTGCTGCAAAAAGAATCAGCATCATGGGCATTTGTAATAAAATAGCAGGCATGCTGAGTCCGCTTATATTAGGTGCGCTGGTTTTAAAAAATGCATCGGCCATTGAAGAAAATGTAAACAAGGCAACAGACGAAATAAAAAGAAACGATTTATTAAACCAACTTGCCGGCAGGGTAATTACGCCATACATTCTTATAGCAGTAGTGCTTGTATTATTGGCTGTAATGATAAAAAGATCTTCATTGCCCGAAATCGATATTGATAAGGATGAAGCAGCCACAGATAAAACTGTTATCGCAAAAAAATCGGTATTTGAGTTTCCGCATTTGGCGCTTGGTGTTTTATGCCTGTTTTTGTATGTAGGTGTGGAAGTTTTGGCCGGTGATGCTATTGGTGCGTATGGCAGGCAACTTGGCATGCCACTCGATGAAACAAAATATTTTACGACTTTTACATTGTTCGCAATGCTGGCTGGGTATATCATCGGTATTATTTGCATTCCAAAATATCTTTCCCAGCAAAATGCATTGGCAATTTCTGCTGTTTTAGGTTTTGTTTTCAGTATTTGTGTGTTTGCAACCAGCGGGTATACTGCTATCACTTTTATTGCATTACTCGGTCTTGCAAATGCGTTAATGTGGCCAGCTATTTTTCCATTGGCTATTAGTGGCCTGGGAAAATTTACCAAGATTGGTTCTGCGCTATTAATTATGGCTATTGCCGGTGGTGCACTATTGCCATTGTTGTATACTACATTAAAAGATAAAGGCATTGCCTCTAATCATACTTCGTTTTTAATCTGCACAGTGCCTTCTTATTTATACATTTTTTACTATGCAGTAAAAGGATATAAAGCAGGCAAGCGAATAATTGTGTAGATGTTATTTGCTTGTAATAAATTTTTATACAACTGGTTATTTAGTCCAGTTAATAGGGGATGACTTTCCTGTATTGGGGAGCCTTTTGTAAAAATTCACTTCAGTCTTTTTTTAGAAATTAATCGCTGCATTTGTATCATCAAACAATAAAATTATGTCGTTAATAAAAAGTATTTCTGGCATCAGGGGAAACATTGGTGGCAAAGTGGGAAATAGTCTTACGCCGCTGGACATCGTGAAATTTTCTGCTGCTTATGGCAGATGGTTGAAAGAACAGTAAGAAACTCGAATACCGAACCCATCATCGGAATTTATGCAGAAGCCGAAACTGAAGCCGATGCGAATACCCTTGTAATAAAAGTTATGCAGGCAATGTAATAATGTGAACGATTGCCGTTTTTACTTCTTAATATACCTGTTGATGGTTTGTTTGTTTACCAGCCATACTACGGCAAGTACCAGCACTGCAGCAATAATAGTGTCGATAGCCAACCACGGACTCAGTATAATTTGCTGAGCTTTTAAAACAGTTGTAATGATCCATTGCAATACAGCAATGACAACTAAAGCCAGAGCAATGATGATGATGTTTTGAGGAAGAAATTGCTTCAGTAAAAACTGCTCCAATTGCTTTGGAGAAGTGCCGAGCGTTTGTAATAATTCAATATCGGTTTTGCAGGATGCAATGGTGAGTTGTATAAACAAACTAAATACCAATAAGCCAAATAAAAGCAAAACCAAACCAATACCACCTGTAACCGCAACCACGCCGTTTACAATTTTACGGATGCGGCTGAATCTTGTTTTTTCTGAGTTGGTTTTCCAGCCTTTATCATCCAGGTATTTTACAAGCATAGGATCGGATGGATCTTTTACTTTGATAACCACCCGGGTTGGCTTGGGAGATTCGCGGTAACCATATTGTTTATTGGCCCAATCCATAAATGTTTGTGGAATCAAAATCGAATTCAACCTATCAGACTGGCCCACCACGTGGCCCACAAATTCGGCGTTCTGGTTATTGCCCCTTACACTAACTTTTATAGGGATGGCCATGATGGCTTCCAGCGATAATTGCGGCAAATTTTTCTGGCTCATCGCCATGCCGGTATTATATAAATCAAGAAAGAAAGATGGTATAATCACGGGTATATCCCGCTGACCTTCCGCCCACTTCCATTCGGCGCTTTTCACATCAATAAATTCATCCGGCACACTTTCAAAATACGCATCGCTGTAAAAGGGCAAAGCTTCCGAATAACTTTCAACACTTACTTTAAAACTGGTGGTAGAAAGTTTACCAATGGATTGCGTAAAAGCTTTTGATTTCAGGTCGGTTATGTCCGCATCATTAAAAACATTTTCTTCTTTACGACCCTGGTTTTGCGGGGTAACTTTTTTATTGATCACCAGGAAATCTGCGGTTTCATTGTCATTGCTTTTACCATACAGCAATTGATTAAAATTCGCATGAATTTGCACGGCCAGCAAAATAAATAGTACGGCTACGCCCATGCCGGTAATGGCCATCCAAAACCGTAGTTTGCCTATGCCGGAACGTATAATTTTTTTCAGAAGAAATGTCATATCGGAAACAGTAAACAGTTTTTATGAAACCTGGCTATTAGTGAAGGCTGGTTACAGCAGTAACTGTCTTGAATAAGTAAAATGGGTATCGTCGTCGAGGTCGGTTAGTATAAAACCTGCATTGCGTTTTTTGCATTCAGTGGCAATCAGCTCCGCTGCTTTAACGGTATTTTCTTTATCTAAATGGCTGAATGGTTCGTCCATTATCAGCCAGTTAAAAGGTTGCATAAGGGATCTTATAATAGCAATGCGTTGTTGTTCGCCATAACTACAGGTGGCCGCTTTTTGAGGAAGAATATGCTGCACGCCAAGTGCCGCTGCCATCTCGTTAATCACCGAAGCTTCGTAGTACGGTTTAGCAGTCATGGTTCTTTTCAACTCAATATTTTCAAGCGCTGTCAGGTTGCTGAACAAACGCATGTCCTGGAAAATAACGCTCATTTTTTCCTGGCGGTAACTGGCTATATCGGCTGCTTTTATTTTGCCTGCATCAATATTATCATAGAGAACCGTTCCTGTAAAATCGGTTCTTAATTGCCAGATAATATGCACCAGCGTGGTTTTACCGGTGCCACTTGGCGCCTTCACTTTTACCCATTCGCCTGCTGTTAAATCAACCGACTGGTTCCATATTTCAGACCGCTGTAGTTGCGGTTTATCACGCAGGGGAATGGGTAATATTTCTTTCAAACTAATGGTCATACAATACCGAATATAAAGGCTTTGCCCGTAATGCTGCTGAAGGCCTGTTGTGAATGAAAATGCCACGCATTTTTATTACGTGGCATTTTATATTTTTTTGCGTTCTGGTTTAACCTGGTACAAAAGTCTTAATGAACCGGTTCTGTCATCGTTGAATCAATTTCAGGCACCTTATCCTGGTTCCATTTTACATGTTCTTCTGCACTTTTCAGTTTCATTTCTTCGGCAGCATACATCAGGAAACGCACTAATTGCGGCAGGCTGTTTTTATCAGTAGCCATAATTACCTCGCCTTTGCCATCGAGCTTTTTGCCATCGAAATTGCTGGTAGTAAAATCAATTGTTTTAAACAACGATTTTGATTTTGCCAATACGTTCTTTTCATGAACGGCGCTCGTATCGAACATAGTTTCCGGAATGCCACTCAGTGTTTTTTCGACATCCATAAAAAAAGCGATTGAGTTTCCTTTGAGGCCATTTGTTACTTCGCTGCTTAACCCGATTTTAGATTTTTTGGCGATGTAAGCGCTATAAACGCTTTCATCATTACTAAAAACCACCAGGTCGTTTTCAACACCTGCAATAATTTTTTGTGAACTATCGGCTACACCATTTCTTGCAGGAATAAGGCGATTGCCCTGGCGTATGAGACTACCCGATTTGGTACCAAGCGACAGCAGTTTTTCAAAGGCTGCTTTGTCATTAATGCGAACAGCAACTAAAAGCTTTGCAGAAGGTTCGTAGCTGCTATAGGTTTCATCGTTGAAGTTCTTCTTTTCTACTTTAGCCATTGAAAAATCGCTGAACATCACAGCAAAATCACCTTTAAAAGCTTTCATTATTTCTACCGTGCTCATTCCCTGCTGCTGAAGAAAACCATCTATCAACGCATCTACACCAGCGGCTTTCAATACTTCTGGTATTAGTTCGGGTTTAAAGCTAAAGGCTACCACACCATCTACATTAGTGCT
>JBKJNG010000021.1:0-7613 GCA_046596065.1 Phnomibacter sp.
CGTAAGCGAGGCAAAAATTTTCGGGCAGTGTTTCATTTACTTCGGCATGACGGCCAAGCTGGTGACTCATATGCGTAAAAAACGCCTGCTGTACTTCCATCTCCTGTGCTACAGCCAACGCTTCCAGCAGTGTAAAATGCGAAATATGCTTTTCGTAACGAAGGGCATTTATAACCAGTGTATGGCAGCCGCGAATTTTCTGTTTCTCTTCTTCATCAATGCGGTTGGCATCGGTGATGTAAACAAAATCGCCAAAACGGAAACCGTACACCGGCATTTTATAATGCCACACAAGGATCGGTATAATGGGTATATCGCCAATCATAAACGGTTCAAGTTCTATCTCATGCAGATCGATAACCGGAACACCTGGGTATGAATAATCCTGGAAGGCATATGGCAATTCTATTTTTACACCTGCCAGCGAAAGCGAGCTGCCGTACACCTGCGTGGGTGCTTTTTGAAAAAACTGAAATGCCCTGGTATCGTCCAACCCCCCTACATGATCTTTATGAGGATGCGTTATCAGCACTGCATCGAGGTGCATCACTTTATGGTTAAGCATCTGTTGCCTGAAATCTGGTGTAGCGTCAACCACAAGCGTAGTGGTTTCACTTTGAACAAGAATGCTGCTGCGCAGGCGGCTGTCTTTAGGATCGCTACTGGTACAAACATGGCAGGTGCAGCCTACCATGGGTACGCCGCTGCTGGTGCCTGTTCCTAGAAAAGTGATGGTTAAGGACAAATATTGATTTTTTGTTGTTAACCCGAACCGGGTTTTGCTAATTGTTTAACCAACCAGGTTGCGGGCTACTGCGCATTTTCGCCCGAAAAAGGCAGCTCCGGAATGCCTGCAGGCTTAAGGCCGGCATATAATTTCTGGCTTTCCTGGGTAAGCAGGTCTATGTTCAGGTTTAGTTGCGGTATTAGCTCCGACAACGTATTGATACGTGCTTCTACATCAAGAAACCTGTTTAACACTACTACTTTTTTCTGCTCCAGTATGCAATAACCGCTTTGAAATGTTCCCCGTTCATAGCGCAGCTTGTATTCGGCTTCGCCCAGTATGCGTTCGAGCTTTTGTAAAGAGGTTGCGTTGTATTTCATGTGCTTGCTGTCTTCAGGATGATTTTCTGCACCGCAAAAATATGCCTACCAAAGTCATTTCTTTTAGCATTAATTCATGACGGCACTCATATTTTCTGAAAAATGGAAACTACAACTTCGTGGTTGAAATTATTTAAGCATCAAAATGAAATATATGGTAAACCAAAAAGATCTCTTTTTTGAGAAAACAGAAGCAGGCAAATCAGAAGTTGCCTCCTGGGTAAGTAGTATGGCTTCCCATTTTATGCCAGATTCGGTACACTGGTGTACTGGTAGCCAGGATGAGTATGATACCCTTTGTAACCTTATGGTAGGTAAGGGAACCTTTATGAAGTTGAATCCAGCCAAGCGCCCGAATAGTTATGCATGCTTTAGCGATCCAAGCGATGTGGCCCGTGTGGAAGACCGCACTTATATCTGTAGCCGTAAAAGGCAGGATGCAGGCCCTACCAACAACTGGATGGACCCCGATGAAATGAAAAGCATTCTGGAAAAACACACAGCTGGCAGCATGAAAGGCCGCATCATGTACGTGATTCCTTTCTGTATGGGACCTGTAGGTTCATCTTTCAGCCGCTACGGTGTACAAATAACCGATAGCGAATATGTGGTTATCAATATGAAACTGATGACCCGCATGGGCGAACAAATTCTCGACCTGTTGCCAAAAGGTAAATGGGTAAAATGCGTTCATACCGTTGGTGCGCCATTGGCCGAGGGGCAGGCAGATGTTAGCTGGCCTTGTAACCCGACCGAAAAATACATCACCCATTTTCCTGAGGAACGCCTGATTATTTCTTACGGTAGTGGTTATGGCGGAAATGCTTTGCTGGGTAAAAAATGCTTTGCGCTTCGTATTGCCAGCGTAATGGGTCATGAAGAGGGATGGCTGGCAGAACACATGCTCATCCTCGGTGTTGAATCTCCCGAAAAACAAAAATCTTATGTAGCCGCCGCATTCCCAAGCGCATGTGGTAAAACCAATTTTGCTATGTTGATTCCGCCGGACAGTATGGAAGGCTGGAAGATTACAACGGTTGGTGATGATATTGCCTGGATCCACAAAGGCGAGGATGGCAGCCTTTACGCTATTAACCCCGAAGCTGGGTATTTTGGCGTGGCACCTGGTACTAACTATTATACCAATCCAAACGCTATGAAGTCTATCGAAAAAGACACCATTTTTACCAACGTAGCTATTACACCTGACGGTGACGTATGGTGGGAAGGTATGACTAAAGAAGCACCCGATGGCCTGATTGACTGGCACGGAAAACCTTTCGATAAAACAAGCGGGAAACCTGCGGCTCACGCCAATTCAAGGTTTACTACTGCATCAATTAATAACCCGGTTTTAGATGAAAAATGGAACGACAAAGCTGGTGTTCCTATCGCAGCCTTTGTATTCGGCGGACGCCGTAGTACTGTAGTTCCGCTGGTTCACCAATCGTTCAACTGGAACTTCGGTGTATATACCGCAGCTACTATGGGTAGCGAAACTACCGCTGCTGCTTTTGGTGAGCAGGGTAAGGTTCGCCGCGACCCATTCGCCATGCTTCCTTTCATGGGTTACCATGCCGGTGAATATTGGAACCACTGGTTACAGTTTGGCCGCGACCTGCCTAATGCACCCCGTATTTTTGGCGTAAACTGGTTCAGGAAAGATGAAGACGGTAAATTCCTGTGGCCCGGTTTTGGCGAAAACCTGCGTGTGCTCAAATGGATCATCAGCAGGGTAAACGGTAGCGCAAGCAGTGTTGAATCTCCTATTGGCTGGATGCCACGCTACGAAGACATGGATTGGAATGGCCTCGACTTTAGCCGTGAGAAATTCAGCAAAATCATGGAAGTTGACCGCGAAGCCTGGAAAAAAGAATTGCTGGGCCACGAAGAATTATTCAGCAGCGTTTACGATGAGTTACCCAAAGAGTTCTTTTTTATGCGTGAATTACTGTTAAGCTCTTTATGGCGCTCACCAGCCCACTGGGGTTTGGCTGCGGAAACAGCATAAATTCAATGTCTGATTTGATGATCTCTGATGTCTGATATGTAAAAACTGGAGGTGGTGGGAAGTTTTTCCGACAGTTTATAAACTGATAAATTAACATCATCCTTTACGAATCCTTACTATTAAACTCCTTCTTTTTTTAAGAGGGAGTTTTTTTATGCATCCGTGTGTTGCATAAGCTTAGCTACATAAAAATTGACGGTTAATAGGTGGATGTTATAACATTTCACCCGGTTCGGGTAGGTGATAAAAATACAGTTGCGGCAGGGGCTTAACAATTAGTTAATATTCTGATAACAATTGGGTAACGTTCCCGTAACCAGCCGGTAACATTGGAGTGGTTGCTTTGCAGTCAAATTAAAGCCTACACTGTGAAGCTATCAAAATTTTCAGGTACCCTTACCTTAATACTAATCATAACCTTTCTTCCATTTTACGTACAGTCGCAAGTGCAACGCGGCAAAATTGCCGGTAAAATTCTTAACAGTAAGAATGAAGCGCTGGCAGGAGTTTCCATTAAAATCAAAAGTGAAAACCAGGGAACGCAATCTGGTTTGGATGGCAATTATTCCATATCAGTTGAAACCGGTAAAAAATACACGATCGTATTTTCTTATGTAGGGTACGAAGAGAAAGAGATTGCTGATGTTACTGCTGAAAATGGGCAGGTTGCAACACTTGATATCGTTTTAAATACAAAAACAAGCAGTGGGTTAAACGATGTGGTGGTTAGAGGACAGGCAAGAACTGCAAGAATGGAAACGGTGAATTCATCTATCCAGTTTCAGAAAAATACCAGCATGGTTGCTTCTGTTATTTCTGCAGAAGCTATCAGGCGCAGCCCCGATAAAAACAGTAGCGAAGTATTAAAACGTGTACCGGGAACCAGCATACAGGATGGTAAATACCTGGTAGTTCGTGGTCTTCCAGACCGTTATAACCAGGCTATGTTGAATGGCATACTATTAAGCAGTACAGAGCCTGATAGAAAAACATTTTCGTTCGACATTTTTCCTGCTGCTATGATTGATAATATTGTTATCAATAAAGCATTTGTGCCCGAATTGCCCGGCGAGTGGGCTGGTGGTTTAGTTCAGATTACCACTAAAGATATTCCGGCTGCAAACTTTTTTAATATTCAAATTGGTACAGGCTTTAATACCAATACGATTGGTAAAGATTTCTATTCCAATAAAGGTGGCAAATACGATTGGCTTGGTTTTGATGATGGCTCAAGAGCATTGCCCGCGAACCTGCCTTTACGTTCTGATTTCTTAGCATTGCAACCTTACCCTGGCCAACACGCGCAGTACGGAACCGAATTTCAAAATAACTGGGATGTTCAGAAATCAGCCGCTCCGTTAAACGCTTCTTTTCAAATGAGCGGTGGCTTTAATAAAGCGTTTTCAGGTAATAAAAAATTAGGTGCGGTTTTAGCGCTTACCTATACAAAAACAAATAAACGTTTACCTTATCAAAATTCTTTTTATAGTGTAGACAATGGTAAAGCCGACGTTTTGTTTGACTATAACAACAACAAATATTCTGAAGATGTACTATGGGGTGCTTTGGGTAATATTACCCTTCAGCTCAATAACAATAACAAGATCAGTTTTAAAAATGTTTTTAATGTTAACGCAACTGATTACAGCAACTTGCGTACTGGGTTGGATTATGAATTTGATCCTGATAACGGCGCTAACATAAGAGCCCGTGAAATCTCTTTTAAATCGAATATTTATTTTAATACTCAACTTACCGGCGAACATAATATTGGCGGAAGCAATGGTGTAAAATTAAAATGGTACGGTGCCTTCAATATTCTTGATCAGTATGTTCCCGATCAGCGCCGTGTACAGTATAATCAAAACCGCAGTTCTGAAAACGAACCTTATAACCTGCTTATATCTGGCACACTCTCACAAAAATCCGGTAGCCGCTTTTTTCAAAACCTGAATGATTATGTATACACCGCGGGTGGTGATCTTTCTAAATCCTTTAATGCATTTGGTCAAAAACAAACATTAAAGGGCGGTTATTTTTTCCAGGTAAAAGATCGCTTGTTTGATTCGAGACCATTCTCGATTTTTTTACAACAGGATAATCCAACACTTCGATTATTGCCTGAAGGAAAGGTTTTTGATGCTGCTAATTTTGGTGTGAACGGCGAAGTAAATAAGTTTGGTTTTGGAGAAATAGGTAGCAACAAATACCGCTATATGGCCAATTCAATTCTTAATGCGGGTTACCTGCAAATGGATAACAGCTTTGGGGAAAAAGTAAGGTTGGTTTGGGGTGCAAGAGTCGAAGATTTTGATCAGCTGATTGGTAGTGTAAATAAGAGTGATGATCGCTTTGTAAACAATAAAAAAACCGACATACTTCCGGGTGTAAATCTTACCTATAAAGTAAACAGCAAAACCAATATTCGGTTATCAGGGTCACAAACAGTTATTCGCCCTGAGTTTAGAGAGTTAGCACCCTTTGCTTTCTACGATTTTGAATTAGGTGCTACTATTATTGGTAACCCAAACCTTGTTCGTACCAAAGTAACCAACGCCGATTTACGTTATGAGCTATATCCAAAATCAGGTGAAATATTCGCAATAGGTGTGTTCTACAAATACTTTAAAAATCCGATTGAATTATATTTTAACCAGTCGGGTGTAGCAACAAATACATTCAACTATTTAAATGCCGATCATGCAAATGGATATGGTATCGAATTTGAATTTCGTAAAAAACTGGATGTAATTAATGCGTTGCGCAATTTCACTTTACAGGGTAATCTTTCTTACATAAAGAACACGGTGAAGGATGAAATCACAAAAATCAGCAGACCCATGCAGGGCCAGTCGCCTTACCTGATAAATGTTGGCCTTCAATATGATATTGAAAAAGCTGGTGTAACTACCACAGTTTTATTCAACCAGATAGGCCGCCGCATATTGTATGTGGGTAACGACCAGGTGCCTGCTATATGGGAAAACCCAAGGCCTTTGCTCGATTTCCAGGTTGCGAAAAAAATACTCAATAAAAAAGGTGAATTGAAATTAAACATTCAGGACATACTTAATAAACCTGCCTATTTCTACCACGACATTAATGCTGATAACAAGTTTGGTAAAACAACAGATGCAATTGCTATACGCCGTAATTATGGTACCAACATCAGCCTCACATTTGGATACACTATTAAATAATAACTCACCTACGTAATCATTTCCAGAATCATTAGTCCAGATTTCAAACAGGAAATAATCCTAACACAATTTTTAAAAAAACAAACATGAAGAACATAGTTTATTTGTTACTGGTCGCTGTAATTGCTTTATCAGCATGCCGAAAAATCGTTGTTGATAACAACGGAACCGTCGTAAATCCTATTCCGCCGCCAACTGGTGGGCAAACCATTACCTTAAAAGGAAAAATAACTGCTGATACAACCTTAAAGGCAATTAATACTTACATACTTGAAGGGCTCGTTTACATTAAAAATAATGCAACCATTACCATTGAAGCAGGTACTACCATTAAAGGTTCTTTTCTTGATCCAATTGGTGGATTGGTTATTACAAAAGGCGCTAAAATTATCGCCAAAGGAACTGCAGATAAGCCTATCGTATTTACTTCTAATTCTCCAAGTCCCCGCAGTGGCGACTGGGCCGGTATTGTATTGTTAGGTAAAGCTCCAACCAACTCATCATTCAATGGTACTGCCGGCCAGGGCTCTATTGAAGGTGGTATTAATAATGCCGATGGTGATGGACTTTATGGTGGCGCAGATGAAAACGATAACAGTGGCGCTATGACTTACATTAGAATCGAATATGCAGGCTTTGCATTTTTACCAGATAATGAGATTAATAGTTTAACGATGGGTGGCATTGGCCGCGGCACACAAATCGATCACATACAGGTTACTTATGCAAAAGATGATGCGTATGAATGGTTTGGCGGAACGGTGGATTGTAAATATTTAATTAGCTACAAAACACAGGATGATGATTTTGATACAGACAATGGTTTTAGTGGTCGGGTACAATTTGGTTTGATAGTAAGAGATTCCCTCATTGCAGACATTTCAAAATCAGAAGCATTTGAAAGTGACAACGATGCAAACGGATCAAGCTTAACACCCAAAACCAGTGCGGTATTTAGTAATGTAACTGCGTTAGGTCCTTTGGCAACTTTAGATAATAAAGGAAGCGATCTGTTTTTAGCAGGTGCACAAATTCGTCGTAATTCTTCTATCTCAATTTTTAATTCAGCTATTATTGGATGGCCTGTTGGTTTATTGATTGATGCTGGTAAAGGAAGGGCTACTGATCTTAACATAGAAGATAGTACGCTGCGTGTTCGAAATACAATAATAGCAGGTTGCAAAGTGCCTGTAAATTATGTGGCCAACGGAACACCAACTGGCGCAACACCTGCAAGTATTAATACCTGGTTTACTACATCAATCGGTAACGCTATTCTTGGCACTGTTAACGAG
>JBKJNG010000175.1:0-4758 GCA_046596065.1 Phnomibacter sp.
GTTATTTTCTGCGTCCAATACTGCCAGTTCTGAATTAGAAGCCTGTAATTCCGCTTTTAAAAGATCATTTCTTGGCAACAAACCATTCTTTTCAAGATTGGAAAAATCTTTTACCCGTTGTCTTGATTGTTCCAGGTTATCATTTACAATTGCGACGGCAGCTTTTGATTTATACAAATTTGCAAAAGCATCTATTGTATTAAAAATTACCTCTTCGCGGTTATCATCCACATCCAATTTTGCCGCCTGTTCAAGATATTTGGCAGATTCAATGCCATACTTTAAGCGCCCGCCAGAATATAGTGGTAACGATGCGCTTGCCATGCCGTAGATAGCTTGTCTAACTTTGGCCCCGCCGCCGCCACTGCTATCACCACCCGTTTTTATACTTGTACTTATAGTAGGTGTAATTGGTAAGTACATGTAAGAGCCGCTAAAACTTACATCGGGTAAACGGTTATTCATTGTCACTTTTACAGCAGCAGAAGCTTCATCAGCCAAAGCTTTATTATTCTTAAGTAAACTGCTGTTCTTAATGCTCAATTCAATGGCCTCGTTTAAGGTTAAAACCTTTGACTCCTGCGCCAATAAGGGCGTGTAATTTATTAGTACTGCTACACCCAGTAATAGTGTGAAAAAACGCTTATACATTGGATAAAATTGATTTGAATATTTGCTTAATATGAATACTGAGTTTTTGTTTTAAAGACTCCTTAAATGTTTCATCCGGCATATCTGTTTGCTGATAAAACTCTTTGTAAAATGCCTGGTTCATCACCGTATGAGAAACGATTCCAATGAGGGTATTCATCAGCATAAATACATCGGCCCCTTTTTTGAAAACACCTTTATTTTCCCCGTCATCCAAAAGCGTTTTAACTACTTCTATATTGCGCTTTTTTAGTTGGATCAATGCATCGGTAATAAAAAGGTTTTTATTGACCAGGTGTTCGGTAACCATTATTTTATAGAACAGTTGCATATCTACGGCCTTCGCAATATGTCCGTCAATCAACCCATCTAATTTTTCAAAAGGGCTGAGTGTTTCGTCCTTTAGAAGGGTTTCAACCTTCATTTTTATATGATCAGTACGCTGTTCGAATAATGCTTCGAGCAACTTTTCTTTTGAACCGAAATAGTAGGAAATCATGGCAATATTAATACCTGCCGCCTCTGCAATATCCCGCACCGAAGTGCCCTCAAATCACTGCGCAGCAAACAATTCCTCGGCAGTTGAAATGATTTGTATTTGCTTGTCGTTATAATTCATCTTCTAATATTTGAAAGTACAAAGTTAAACGACTGTTTAATATCAATCAAACGTTTGTTTAACTTTTTTAGGAAAAAAACATTAATTGGTTCAAAAGCAATTGATAATCAATGCATGTTTTCTTTATAATTAAACAGGAAGTGTAGAAAAATTTACCGGCGGAGTAATAGCATAATGTTTATTAAAATTTTACCAGCACTTGTTTCATCTCATCCTCAATCTGTGGCAGGCAAAGGTTTCCGATGCTGCCTTCATGCGTATGATGTAACTGTTTGTAATCGTAATTAAAAGTGCCGGCATCTACCGCATTGCCAACTTGCCGGTATGCATCGCGGTAAGTAACGCCATTGTTTACCAGTTCATTCATTGCTTCTACTGTAAACAGGTATTTGTATTTTTCATCGCTAAGAATTTCATCTTTTACAGTCATGTTCTGCAGCATTAAAGCAGTCATTTGTATGCATGCTTTTAATTCCTGGATAGCTGGAAATAAGATTTCTTTGGTAAGCTGCATGTCCCTGTGATAACCTGATGGCAGGTTGTTGATCATCAGTGTTAATTCACTAGGTGTGCTTTGAATGCGGTTGCATTTTGCACGTATCAATTCAAACACGTCCGGATTTTTTTTGTGCGGCATAATACTGCTTCCGGTTGTAAGCTCCGGCGGAAAAGAAATAAAGGCGAAGTTCTGGTTAATATACAGGCAACAATCGTAAGCCAATTTACTAAGCGTGGCGGCCACATAGCTAATTCCTGTTGCCACAGCCTTCTCCGTTTTACCACGACTCATTTGCGCATAAACACTGTTGTAGTTTAAGGTTTTAAACTCCAATAATTGCGTAGTTAAAGTTCGGTTCAATGGAAAGGAGGATCCATAACCTGCGCCGCTGCCCAAAGGATTTTTATTGGTGATGGCATAAGATGCTGCAAGCATTTCCATATCATCAACAAGACTTTCGGCATAAGCACTCAACCACAGGCCAAAAGATGATGGCATTGCAATTTGCAAATGCGTATAGCCAGGTAACAACTTGTCTTTGTATTTATCACTTAAAGAAATCAGTAATTGAAACAAGCCATTAACTGATTGCTTAATATCCAGTATTTCTGCTTTTAAAAACAGTTTAATATCAACAGCCACCTGGTCGTTACGACTTCTTCCTGTATGTATTTTTTTCCCTGCTTCTCCTATGCGTTCCGTCAATAATAATTCAATGTAAGAATGAATGTCCTCTACATCATTTGGCAATTGAAATCCTGCTACAGATATTTCTTTATGAATAACATCAAGCGCCAATTGCAATAACTCATTTTCTTCTTTTGAAATCATACCTGTTTGAGCAAGCATGGCAGCATGCGCTTTATTACCAAGCACATCAAACGGCGCCAGAAATACATCAAACTCCTTATCTCTTCCAACTGTAAATTGTTCTACAAGTTGTGATGTTGATGTTGCTTCTTTAGACCATAATTTCATAGTAGAAAGTATTAGAGAATAACTTTACTTAACAGCTGAACATAAAGATCAATTCCGCCTTCAATTTCATTCAAATAAATAAATTCATCTGCGGTATGACTTCTTGCAGAATCGCCGGGACCAATTTTTAAAGTAGTGAATGGCATCAACGCTTTATCAGATGTTGTTGGTGAACCATAATAACCACGACCTAAATCCATACCGGCTTTCACCAATGGATGATTAAGTGGAATAGAGGTGGATTTCATTCTTGTTGATCGTGGTTTAAATTCACTTTTCAATTTTGCACTAAGAATACTTAAGACTTCATCAAAAGTATATAGCTCATTCACTCTTGCATCAATTACAAATTTGCATTGCGCAGGCACTACGTTGTGCTGTTTATTTTCCGTTTCAATAATGGTTACCGTTAACCTTGTTTCGCCAAGCAGGTTACTTACTTTATCAAATTTGTAATTGCGTAGCCAGCTGACGTCATCCAATGCTATGTACAACGCATTTTTGCCCTCATTGCGGGCTGCATGTCCTGCCCGGCCAGCACTTATGCAGTCGATGACCATTAGGCCCCGCTCCGCCACGGCCATTTCCATTTTGGTAGGTTCGCCCACAATACCAAAATCAATATTGCCCAAATAAGGCAGCAATAATTCTATCCCGTTTACACCACTAATCTCTTCCTCGGCACTTGCCGCAAAAACCAGGTTGTGTGTTAGGTTTTCATTCCCGTAAAAATGTAAATAGACTGCTATTAATGACACCAAACATCCACCGGCATCGTTACTTCCAAGACCATATAGCTTCCCATCTTTTACAACCGGATTAAATGGATCAAGTGTATAACCTTTGTTCGGTTTAACCGTATCGTGATGTGAGTTTAACAATACAGTTGGCTTTGCAGAATCATAATATTTACACCTTGAATAAATATTGTTGCCAATACGTGCATAGTGCAACGCATTCTTATCAAAAAAAGCGCACAGCAATGCTGCAGTATCATTTTCCTCTTTTGAAAAAGATGGCGTTGCAATTAAAGATTTAAGCAGTTCAACAGATTCGTTATATAAATTACCAGTAAACATATTTTATCTCAATAAAGAGATGCGATTGGGTTAACTTGTTATAAGTGTTCCGATTGTTTCAATAGTTGTATTGAGTGCAAGATCTTTTGCATCACCTATTAATACTTCTTTTACGCCCGCATCAATGGCGGCAAATGCGTTCTCAAGTTTAGGAAGAATACCTACAAACAATTTGTCTCCTGCTTTTAGCTGTTCGTATTTTTTTTTATTGATCAAACGAATAACAGAAGCTTCATCAGCAACATCCTCCAGCACACCTGTCTTTTCAAAACAATAAATTAAACGAACATCATAAACAGCAGATAAAGCAACAGCTAATGATGATGCAATTGTATCTGCATTCGTATTTAATATGTGACCATGTAAGTCATGCGTTAGCGGGGCAAAAACAGGCGTCAGTCCGTTATCTAAAAACAATTGCAATTTCCTGGTATCAATATTTTTTGTTTCAAGATCACCAACCCATCCATAATCGATGATGCCCCCAGCCGCTGAAGGGGAGAATTTTACGGGGCGTTTGATGGCAGGAATAATATTCGCATCTGCGCCGGTAAGGCCAATAGCATTGCAATTTAATGATTGTAAAGCAGCTACAAGCCTCTTGTTTACCAATCCCCCGTAAACCATGGTTACGAGATCAATGGTTTCATCGCCCGTTATTCTGCGGCCATCAATATATTTTGATTCAATACCTAACTGATCGCCAATTTTAGTTGCAATTTTTCCGCCTCCATGAATCAAAATGCGTGGCGCTTTTATTTTGGCAAAAGATTGTAAGAATGTTTGAAGCGCTACCTCATTATCAATCACATTCCCGCCAATCTTTATAACGTATAATTTTTCCATTTTGCTATTTTCCCAATATTTCCGCAAGTACAGCCTGTGCAGCCCAAACCCTGTTGCCAGCTTCTTCGGTAACCAATGAATTGGGG
>JBKJNG010000270.1:0-4979 GCA_046596065.1 Phnomibacter sp.
ATGGGCATATTATAACCTGCAAACTCTGCCATTTTTGCGCCGAGTGCTATATGCTTTTGTGTGAAAGGCGTATTCTTCATGAAAGCTATTTTTATGGAGTGGCAAATGTAAGCGTAGCTGCTTATCAGTAAAAAGATTGCAGGGGTCACTTTGGCTAATGGTAAGAATAGCCAATCCACCCATATAAAATTATGGAAGCACTTTTGCGTGATGCCAACTTTATTAACTACTGGTTAATTCCGTATAGACCGTTATAGGTTTTACGATGCATTAATTTGCCATGTTTGTATTCAGAAAGCATGGTCAGCCTGCCTTCTCTGTTATAGTACTTCCAACCACTATTTTTAAGTCCATTTAAGTATGCACCTGCTGCACTTACCTGGCCATTGGGGTAATACTCGTTCCATGAACCATCGCGTAAGCCATCTTTATAATAACCAGAATCTTTAGCGGCACCATTTGAATAAAAGTTCATGAACAGGCCATGGTGAAGGCAATATCTAAAAGGCGGTTGATAGCGTTTGCCCGCATTTGGAAGCGAGGCGAAAGAAGCAGATCCTTTGGTAAGGGATTCGAATTTCTGGTTATTCCAACCCATAAGTTTTGATAACTGGTGATAATAAATCCTGGTGTTTTGCTGGGTTATTTCAGACTGTACGGCAACCCATTTAGTAGCATTATAAGTACGTATACTTCTCAATTTTCCATCGGGGTACCAGCTGCGCCATTCGCCATCGGGTATGCCGTGGTGAAAATTTCCTGAATCAATTAACGTTGCATCAGTATACCTGCTAACCCACGTTCCATGAAGGTTGTTGCGTTTAAACCCCGTACTAAAAAGTTCCCTGCCCGAATCTTCGGCAATAAGAGAGGCTTTTTTTCGACCTGTATTAATAGCAGAAATGGTTACAGATTTACCAGGTAAAGCAGGTAAAGACTTTAGCAAATTTTTTGAAATTTTATTTTTCTCAACAGCGAATCGGTCACTTTTTTCATCGAGGCCATTATGCATGGCACTATAATTCTCCTCGTTTAAAAGTTCGTCGTTATGTTGTGCAGTCAGGGTTAATGCTGAAAACGATAATAAACCCGCACAGAATAAAAATTTGTACATGGCTGGCAGCAATCAAAAATGAATAAAACAATTTTCTCAGGATCGGATCAGGTACTGATTTCCTATTGAAACTAACCCAATTTCTTATCAAATATTGATAAAAAAACAAGCCTTTCCTATGACGATTATCATCATAATAAATTAAAAATAAATCACATAAGCCGGTAATAATGTACACGTCAGTACGCTATAATATTTCTTTTAAAAAAAGAAAATATTAATAAGCACTGTTGACCATCCGGGTTAATCAACCCCGGTCATTAAACATGTGAAAAAAAACTACTTTAAAATTGGGCCGTTATTTTTTTTGAATTCATCAATTCATTTTACAAGTAAGGCTCTAAAATCGGTGCTATCGCCATTAAACACATTGAAATCAACAAAAGCGTCTATGCCATTGACTCTTCCGCTTTCGTTATGTTGCCAAAAGTTCCAATGCCTGCTAACGCGGGGTTGGTGTTGTTCAAGATAATGTGCCACCCACAGCGGATAATCAGAAAATTTTCCATCGAGGTAACGGTTGTAAAATGCCGCGTTGCTATAGATGATTGGCTTAACCTTATAGTACGCTTCAACTGTTTGCAACCAATCCTGTACAAATTGCTGTAATTCAGTAACCGATGCGCCATCAAGTGATTCTACATCCAGCACCGGCGGCAAGTCACCATGTAAGATTGTTACTGTATTTATGAAGTGCTGGGCCTGTAGTTTACCGCTTCCCCGGGACGTTAAATAGTGGTAAGCCCCGCGGGTAATGCCGGTTTCTCTAATCTTGCGCCAGTTACGTTTAAACTGTGCATCCGTAAACGTTACTCCTTCTGTTGCTTTTATAAATGCAAAGCCAAGCCGGATGTGTTTTTCAGCCATCACTTTTACAACCGGCCAGTTTACTCTTTTTTGGTACCTGCTTACATCAATGCCGTGAATTTCAAAATTATCCGGCATAGGAATGCCAAAACCGGGATACACAGTAAAGCTGCTTTCCCTGTCAGCGTCAAAAAGTTGGCGGATATTGTTGAAGAAAAAATAAACGATCAGTCCACCCATAAAAAGTAGCATCACCACTGTAAACTTATAGAATGAACTGCGACGTTTTTTGGCCATTGATTGTATTACGCTGCAAAAATGCCTGTAAAGAAAATGCTGTGTTGAAAAAATAAACGCTTTGTAAACCTGTTTCCGTGATTTATAAACTGTTTAACTACGAGCTTAAGGAACCATACTCTTCCCAATTCCGCAAGCCGCATCTTACAGCAACCTTTATCTTGCAGCCCTAACATTTTACAAACTGGTATGTACTTCAACTTTAACGACTCTGTAAACCTGCTGCGAAAACTTACACCACGGCGTGTTTGGAATGCAACCAGCGTTTGGAGCAGCTACCAGTTTAGTAAACTGCTGAAAAGACCCATTCAATGGGGTTACCCGGTTTCCATTTCTTTTGAACCAACTACCAGTTGCAACCTGCGTTGTCCTGAATGCCCAAGCGGCCTTCGGGAATTTACCCGGCCAACCGGTATGCTTAAAAAAGATTTCTTCCGCGAGACAATCGACGATATTTATAAGGAACTATTATACCTGGTTTTCTATTTCCAGGGCGAGCCTTACCTGAACCCCGACTTTTTGGATATGGTAAAATATGCCCACGACAAGGGTATTTATACCGCCACCAGCAGCAACGCCCATTACCTTACCGATGCAAAGGCAAAGGCTACGATAGAAAGCGGGCTCGATCGCCTGATTATTTCAATTGACGGTACCACACAGGACGTTTATCAGCAATACCGCGTTGGTGGAAAGCTTGAGAAAGTTTTAGAAGGTGCCCGCAATATTGTGAAATGGAAAAAAGAATTGAACAGTAAGACACCTTTTGTATTCTTCCAGTTTTTGGTGGTAAAACCCAACGAACACCAAATTGAAGAAATAAAACTGCTGGCTAAAGAGATTGGCGTTGACCAGGTGCGTTTTAAAACGGCACAGATCTACGATTACGAAAACGACCCCAATAATCTGTTAACCACGCTTGATAAATACAGCCGTTACCGGAAAAACAAGGATGGCAAAATGGAAATAAAAAGTGGCCTGCAAAACCATTGCTGGCGACTTTGGAGCGCCAATGTTATTACCTGGGATGGATTAGTAGTGCCCTGTTGTTTCGATAAAGACGCCACGCACCAGTTAGGAAATCTGAAAACGCAATCGTTTAAAGAAACCTGGCAAAATGATAATTACAAACAGTTTCGCCGTGAGCTGATGACGAGCCGCAAAAACATTGACATTTGCGCAAATTGCAGTGAAGGATTGAAGGTTTGGGAAGAATAAAAGCGTGAGTCTTGAATGGTGAGTGGTGAGTTGAACAGCCAATACAAATGTTCAATATTTAATGCTCAATGCTCATTTTTCGGTTTTCAGCTTTGAAAATTCAAAAGAACAGCTGGCGATTAAATCTTCTTTTTGCTTCTCAAAGCACCATCAAAACTAAAGAACGACTAAGGAACAATGCATCAAATTATCCCGGTAACAGAACCGAAACTTTCCTTTTCAAAACCATTAAAGGCATTTGCCGAACTGGTTTCATGGATTGCGCATCCCCTGTTTATCCCTGCAATTGTAGCCTGGGTCATACTTTTCCAGCATCCCATTAACCAGTTAATGGTTCCTTACGAAGTAAGAATTCGCATTTTGGCAATGGTTTTAATCAATACAATCCTGTTTCCGGGCTTGCTTGTGTTTCTGCTTTACCGGCTTGGTTTTGCCAAATCGCTGCACATGGAAACCATGAAAGAGCGGATCATTCCACTTACGGTTAGCCTGATGTTTTATTTCTGGGCCTATTATGTAAGCCGCAATATTGAAACTATTCCCGCTTCTTTACAACAATGGTTGTTAGGTGTTTTTCTTTGTAGTTGTGCGGCCATGTTTGCCAATATCTGGAAAAAGATCAGCCTGCATGGCATTGGCGTTGGTGGGCTAGTTACTTTTTGTGCCTGGCAGCAGGCTACTGATCATCACTGGCCCATGATTATTTTAATTCCTTCCATAATAATTGCAGGCGGGGTGGGGACGGCCCGGCTTATACGGGGAGCACATGAACCTTCTGATATTTATGCAGGCTATTTGGCCGGGGCTATCTGCCAGGTAGCGGCAGGCATTGCACTGCTGTAAAATTTATAGTGGTACCGGCGGAGTATCTTCAACTATATTTTGAACCATCAATTGCAGGTCGGGCGATAAAGGGAACGATGTGTTCAATAGTTTGGAAGTGGTATTATAATGTTCATTTGGATTGTAAATAAAATAAACGGATCCGCCTTTAATTGTATTAATAATCGGCTTGTTTTGTAACATTGGCACTGCCGGACAACCCATACTGTTGCCTACTCTTCCTTGTTTTGCTGCTATTTTTTCGTTTACAAATTTGCTGCCGTGTACCACAATATCCCGGTCAAGTACATTATCATTTATGCCCGGTTCCATACCCTTCAATCTTAATGAGTAGCCGGCGCAACCGATATATGTACCCGATGTAAGCAGAAAGCCAAGCGTGCTTTGGTAAGAGTCTTTTTTGTTGCTGAATTTAGTCGCCATTTCGCCGCCGCTGTTTTTACCGTGCGATACATAAGTGTTAAACAATAGCTTATAATAATCCAGGTCAATAACGTATAACCTTTTTTTGCGGCTGCTTTGGCTTAGGTCAGCAATAGTAAGTATGCCAGTTTTTGCGACCAAACCACGGTTCAATAGTAACAGGTAGCCTCTATACGCTTTTATAAAAACTTCTTTATTGAGCCCGGATAATTCCAGATTTATGCTGTCGTAAAAAGTTTCTGCCTGTTGCAAATAAGCTAGCGGCATTTTGTAAACG
>JBKJNG010000448.1:0-4486 GCA_046596065.1 Phnomibacter sp.
AAAACAATTCCCGTAGTAGTGCTAACATCCTCAAAAGAAAATCCTGATATTGACAAATGTTACCGCATGGGTGTAAACAGCTATATCGTAAAACCAGTTGATTTTCAAAATTTCAGCAAAGCTGTAGTGGAGCTTGGATTTTATTGGCTATTATTAAATCAACTACCCGTTACATAAAAAAAGCAATAAACCTGCCTTACGCATTTTTTTCTTCGCTAATTACTGGCGTTGAAACTGCTACTTCATTAACTACTTTTTTAACCAACTTCATATTAACATTAACTACTTCGCCCACAATAATAATGGATGGGTTGTTGATAGCCGCATGTTGCGCCCTGAACACAATATCTTTTACTGTTCCAACCACCATTCTTTCCTTATCGGTAGTTCCATCCTGTATTATAGCAACTGGTGTTGCAGCTTTACCAGCAGCATTAAAAATATCCATTATCTGCTCCAGCTTACTCATAGCCATCAGTATAATAACCGTTGCAGTAGACTGGGCCGCAAGTTTGATATCGCCACTAATATCACCGCTTCTTGTAGTACCTGTGGTCACCCAAAAACTTTCTGCCACGCCCCTGCAGGTTAATGGTATCATTTGCATAGTTGGCACCGCTAATGCGCTGGAAATACCCGGCACAACGGCGACAGCAATACCCATCGAACCGGCGAAATCAATTTCTTCCTGCGCACGGCCAAACACAAAAGGATCACCGCCTTTCAAACGCACCACATGACCATGAGAAAATGCATATTCAACTATTAACACATTTATCTCATCCTGGCTAAGTGCATGGCAACCAAAGCGCTTACCCACAAACACTTTTACTGCTTTTGGTTGTGCATGCGCCAGCAATGCCTCGTTTGCCAGTGCATCATATAATATTACATCAGCCGCGGCCAATGCCTTAATTGCTTTAAGTGTAATTAAATCCGGATCACCAGGGCCGGCGCCCACCAATGTTAGTAAAGGTTTTTTTGTCGCTGATCTTTCCATTTTAATATTTTTCTACCTTATTAAACAGGTTAAACCTGTTATTGACTTACTGTTTGCAATGATGGACCAAATTATTCCTGATCTTCTAATTACCAATTACCGTCAGCGCCTCCAACCCTTTTTCATTTGTAACTGAAATTTTTTTTCCATCTACTTTAACCAATTTTTCCTCTATCAATTCCTGCATCATTCTAAAAACAGTTTCATAAGTAGTACCCGTAAAACTGGCCAGGTCCTGTTTCGAAAGTGATATATCAATGATCCCATTTTCTATTTCGCCAAATTTTTCCTTCAAGCTAAGTATCGCCAGCGCCAACCTTCCTTTTACTGGCATATGTGCCAGGTTGCGCATTTTTCGTTCCGATATTTTCAGCTCACCTGCAAAAAACAACATCAGCTGGTACAAAAATTCGTTGTTCACCTTTAAAGTAGCAGTAAAAAAAGCCGAGTCTATAAAACAAACTGCCACAGGTTCCAATGCCGTGCCCGACACAGGGTAAATCGTGTCGGCACCCAAACCCCTGTGTCCAACAATATCGCCCTTACCAGCTATTCTTACAATCAGTTCTTTATCTGTGCCCCAATGTTTATGCACTTTTACTGAGCCGCTATAAACAAAATACATTCCCTCAACCGGCTCACCTTCCTTAAAAATCAATTCCCCTTTCTTAAAGTTCATGTTTTTACGGTTCGCCATTATTGCCGGGACCCACTCTTTCAGGCAAAACCGGCACATAAAACAACTCCTATCACACTCCGGGCTAGCTTTTTTCATACTATGAATAAGCTGCAAAGTTTACAGTTTTATTCAATCAGCCGACCGAGATACCGAAATCTGCATCCGCTACATTGACCATTTCCTCATTTTTTATATAAGAACTGCTGACACGCTTACACATTCGGAATTTGTTTTGGAATAAAAACACGTAGAAAAAGTGAAGTGTTCAGCAACATTCTTGTAAGACAAAAATATTTGTTTACCGTTGCTGCTGGGGTTGGTTTCTTCAATTTATACGATATTATTTTTGCGCAAAATTTCAACCCAAACGAAAGAACCGGTACCATATTCAGCCATAACAACATCAAAATATTTTTACCCGAGCAATTAAGGCTTGCCATTGTAAGTTTTTACAGTCATAAGGCAAAAGATCAGCAGGCATTAAAAAAAGTGATGGTAAAAAGGAAGTCGTAACAAAAAATTAAGCTGTAAAATACATGCCCCAATGCAAGGCATATTTAACGGTTTATGATGAAGCGATTAGCGAAATTGAAAATGCCGTTAAACCGGGAAGAACGTTTGAACAATTACCAGCTGATTATACCTGTATAACCTGTGAAGAATCAAAAAACGGATTTAAAAAAATTGCCTTTACCGCATTAAAAACAAATGCATTGTAGGCTTATTGACAGTTGACATTTTCCTTGAAATTACAATTAACAAAGTATGGCTCCCATGCTTCCTGAACAGGAATTATATGCGTATTTGAAATTTCAAGTACATATTTCATACTAAATTTTTCAAGTTGCTGATTTGGCCTGAGCAATAAAATACGTTCAAACAATGCGGAAGTGTAAATACCGGCAAGGGGTTGAAGGCCATTCTTACTATTGCACACATAACATTCTTTTCGGGAGTCTTCCTGGTAAGCTACAAATATGGCTGTAAGTACCGGAGCATTCATGGCAATCATATCGCAGGCTAACACCAATAAGTCTTGTCCGGGATATTGCAAATGCACGCTTAACAAGCCGTGCAGCGGACCATGTATATCTGTTAAATCTGAATCCTGAACCAATTGTGATACAGGGAATTGCTGATTATAAATCTCATATTGCGAAGGATTTACCGATACCACTACATGGTTAACAAAGGGAGCCAATTTATCATATGCCGCTTGTGCCCAAATCTTATTTTCAGCCATTATTAATCCCTTATCATTTCCCATTCTGCGGCTTTCACCACCGCTTAATACAACACCTGTCATACCCTATTATTTAAAATGACTAGTACATTTAGGTTATACGGCAAAGGTCTGGTAAAGCAATAAAATATGGGTATCAATTTTTTATAAACCCAATAGTATTGCCACTAATCTTATTACCTAACTTCACCCCTTATTTGAAGCGCTTAGCTATGCAACAGGAACCACTTTTAGATACATTTGGCCGTCGGCACGATTACCTGCGAATTTCCCTTACACCGCATTGCAATTTGCGCTGTTTCTATTGCATGCCCAACGACGATTATGATGCGCCACCCGCTGCCGCTCTTATGCAAACAGATGAGATTGATGCCATCGTAAAAGTGTTTGTTAAACTAGGCGTTAAAAAAATACGCCTTACCGGCGGCGAGCCATTGGTAAGAAACGATGCAGGCAAAGTAATCGAAGCACTATCGAAATACGATGTTCAATTAGCCATCTCTACAAATGGCATTCGTTTGCATGAATTTTTGCCTTCTTTACAAGCCGCTGGCATCCGGTCATTAAATGTTAGTTTGGATACATTGGATGCAAAGAAATTTGAAATGATCACTAAGCGCAAACAGTTTGAACGCGTATGGGATAATATTCAATTGTTGCTTGCAAACAACCTGCATGTTAAGCTTAATGTGGTTGTAATGAAAGGCATTAATGATAGCGAGATAAATGATTTTATTGCACTTACCAAAGACTTACCATTGCATGTTCGCTTTATAGAATTTATGCCCTTCGATAGCAACAACTGGAAGAGTGATAAAGTATTTGGCTGGCAACAAATATTGCATACCGCTGCAGCTGTATTTGATTTTTATCCTTTACAGCCGCAGGCAAATGATACTGCTAAAAGTTACCAGGTTTATAACCATGCGGGAACCTTTGCTGTTATCAGTACCATGACTGCGCCCTTCTGCAGCACCTGCAACCGTATGCGCCTTACAGCTGATGGAAAAATGAAAAATTGCCTGTTCTCAAAAACCGAAGTCGATATACTTTCTGCCTTGCGTAATGGTGATGATATTGAGTCATTAATAAGGCAATGTATACTCGATAAAGCCGAAGCAACGGGTGGACAGTTCCAGGGATTGGTTGATAATATTGATGCAACGCAAATTCGTAACAGGAGTATGATTTCTATTGGAGGATGACCCCCCACCCCTAAAGGTGAGTTAATACAACTTCTTGCATTTTATCAAAACTGATTTTATAAAATGTATTTCTTTTTTTTGCACGAACTAAGGAATATGAATTTGACATCGTTGTGTCTCCCGATAGATTGGGACAATTATACCACAGTAATTCTTTTGAACATTTGAGCGAATGGGCGAAATCCTGCTTTTTAACTAATCATTTTTTCAACTTTTTCCTCCTATCAACTTTTCACCTTTTCATGAAACCAACCATAACAATAGAATATTGCCCTAAATGCCACTGGCTTTTAAGAGCTGCCTATATGGCGCAGGAATTTCTTACCACATTTATTGAAGATATTAAAAGTGTAACATTG
>JBKJNG010000544.1:0-3794 GCA_046596065.1 Phnomibacter sp.
TTGGGCCCGATGCGTACCGCACGCTTCCTTTGCTAATTGAAGAAGCTGGAACCGGGCAGAAGGCCGTAAACGTTTTATTAAGCCGTGAAGAAACCTATGCAGACATAAGTCCTATCAGGTTGAATAGCAATGGCATAACAGCTTTTGTGAGCATTACCCGCGGATGTAATAATATGTGTTCCTTCTGCGTAGTGCCCTTTACCCGTGGCCGCGAAAGAAGCCGGGACGCTGAAAGTATTGTAGCCGAATGCCAGGATTTGTACGACCGGGGCTTTAAAGAAGTTACCCTGCTGGGGCAGAATGTTGATAGCTACTATTACCAGCCAGCCGCTCCAAATCCACCAATTACGTTTGCAATGTTGCTGGAACAGGCAGCACAAATTTCACCCGAATTGCGGGTTCGGTTTTCCACGTCGCATCCAAAAGATATTACCGACGAAGTACTGTTTACCATGGCTAAATACGAAAACATTTGCAAGTACATCCACCTGCCTGTTCAAAGCGGCAACACAAGGATTTTACAAATGATGAACCGTACGTACAGCCGCGAATGGTATATTGGAAAAATTAACCGCATCAGGGAAATAATGCCCGAATGCGGATTATCTACCGACATTATTACCGGCTTTTGCAGTGAAACAGAAGAAGCGCACCAGGATACACTCAGCTTGATGGAGTATGCGAAATACGATATGAGCTATATGTATTTTTATAGTGAAAGGCCCGGCACCCTCGCAGCCAAACGCTATGAGGATGACATTCCCGAACTGGTTAAAAAGCGCCGGCTACAGGAAGTTATTGAAGTTCAGAACAGGCTTTCCCGCACCAGCAATCTAAAAGATGTTGGTAAAACGTTCAAAGTTTTAATTGAAGGTGACAGCAAAAGAAGCGACCAGGATTGGGTTGGCCACAGTTCGCAAAACAAAGTGATCGTTTTCCCGAAAGCAAACCATAATCTTAAGAAAGGTGATTATGTGCTGGTAAGGGTGAAGGAATGTACACAGGCAACTTTATTGGGAGATGTAGTGTAACCCGTAACCTTGATGAGAATGCTCAAAACAGAATGTAGATACTCATAAAACCAATCATACTTAATAACCTCGGAACAATTAGGCAAGGCTGGTTTAATACCAAAGATCCAGCCTTGAATTCTAAATAAAAGCAGGGTTCAGTCTCTCACTCAAGAATAAAATAAATGACAGATATACAAGCAATAAAAAATCGGTTTAGCATCATCGGCAATTCACCTGCATTAAACCATGCCTTAAATGTGGCCGTGCAGGTGGCCAATACCGATCTGAGCGTATTGATAAACGGTGAAAGTGGCGTGGGTAAAGAGGTCTTTTCACAGATCATTCATTCTTTATCTGCCCGCAAACACAATCCGTTTATAGCTGTTAACTGCGGTGCTATACCCGAAGGCACCATCGACAGCGAATTATTCGGGCACGAAAAAGGATCCTTTACCGGTGCCGCCGATAGCAGAAAAGGTTACTTCGAAACAGTAAACGGCGGAACCATTTTCCTGGATGAAATTGGCGAGATGCCGATTGGCACACAGGCAAGGCTTTTAAGGGTATTGGAAAGTGGTGAATACCTTCGGGTGGGTTCCTCAAAGGTTCAAAAAACTGATGTTAGAGTTATTGCGGCCACTAACCGCGACCTGCTTGAATATGCCAACAAAGGTAAATTTCGCGTTGATCTTTATTACAGGCTTAATTCGGTACCTATCCGCATCCCATCTCTCCGCGATCGTAAAGATGATATTCCGCTGCTGTTCCGCAAATTTGTAATTGATTTTGCCGAGCGCTATAAAACCACCCCTGTTCAACTGGATGAGGAGGCGAAACAAATGTTAATGAATTATCCCTGGCGGGGGAATGTGCGGGAACTAAAGAATATTGCAGAACAGATAAGCGTATTAACCACCGAAAAAATGGTTACAGCAAGGGAGTTGAGAGCCTTCCTAACCGAGACACCAATGAATACTTTACCTGTCTTGGCCGGTGGCATTCATACCGGAAATGGATTTGTTAGTGAAACTACTTTTGCAAACGAAAGAGATATTCTGTACAAAGTGATCTTTGATATGAAAAAAGACCTGCACGAACTCAAACGCATGTTTGTTGAAATGGTGCAGAATCCTTCTGGTCCCAATGTGGGGTTCGCTATCAACGAAAACTTCCTCGAAGAACCTGTCAGGCACGATCATCAGGCGGTTCCTGCAAATACCGGATTTTCACAACCTGCTGCTGGCGGCACGCAACCTTATTATCTGCAACATGGCCATCATCAGCCGGCTCAACCGCAGCAGAATGATTTTGACCAGCATGAAGAGATTGAAGAATCGCTGAATATTATGGACATGGAAAAAGAGCTAATCATAAAAGCGCTTAAAAAGCACCGCAGCAAACGAAAAGATGCAGCCCTTGACCTTGGTATCAGCGAAAGAACACTCTATCGCAAACTGAAAGAATACGACATCGAAGACCTGTAACACTATTTAATACAGTTGAAGGCAGAACGGAAATTGAAATGACATTTTACAAAAGCAAACCAGGGATTTTTTTTTCGGTATTCATTTGCGCCAGTTTTTTACTGACAGCCTGTGGTATTTATACTTTTAAAGATATCAGCATACCTGCCGATATAAAAACTATTAAACTGCACTTTATTGAAAATAAAGCCAGGTATGTAAATCCGCAGCTAAGCCCGAGGCTAACAAATAAACTTCAGGATAAAATTGTTGGGCAAACCCGTTTAACCCGCGTTGAAAGCGAAGATGCCGACTGGGTTGTTAGCGGCTATATCAGTGATTATTCGGTAGTTACATCGGGTATCAGCTCTCAACAGGCAAGTACAAATAGGTTGACAGTGGGCGCTCACATCACTTTAAAAGACAATAAGACTTTAAAGGATGCTGAGTACGATGTAACCAAAAGTTTCGAATTTAGCGCAAACCAAACGCTGCAACAGGCCGAAGCAGCTCTTGGTGATCAAATTATTCAGGGCCTCAGCGACGAAATATTCAACCGCCTATTTTCTAACTGGTAATTCCAACCTATTTTCGATTGCATGTCTACATTGGAAGCAGCCATATCAGCAAAATTATTACCCGAACTTCAAGGCGCCACGGAGCGGGAAAAATGGCTTAATTGCGCGACGGAGTATCCATGGTATCCGTTACCATGGCTGATGTTGGCAACAACTGAAGACCAGGAAAGTATCCAAAAAGCAAATCTTTGGTTCAACGATGAGCAGCGGCTTCACTGGCTGCTAAACGCTGAGCCATGGCAATCGGATAACTGGTTAAAAGAACAACTCGAAAAATCGATACCTGGTGCTACTTACCCATCAGAAATTCAGCAAGACATTACAATTCATGAAGTTGCGGATGAAATTAAAATAAGTGGTGTTCCAGAAATTGCTGAACCTGATAACACAGCAGAAGAAACGAAATCTTTTGCAGAAACTGAGAATAACATTTCAAATCCTGTAAGTGAATTTGTTGAAAAGGAAGCTATTGCAAATATTGATGAAATTACTTCCAATAATTCTGTGGCCAGCAGTGAGGTTGCTGTAGAAATACCAGTCCTGGAAACCGACAATTCGTTAAGAGAGCAGCTTGAAAAGACTATTGCAAAAGATATTCACCCGGCAGAAATTCAAGAGGATATTACGGTTCCTGATGCTTTGGTTGAGAACAATATAAGTGGTGTTGCAGAAATTGCTGAACCTGATAACACAGCAGTAGAAACGAAATCTTTTGCAGAAACTGAGAATAACATTTCAAA
>JBKJNG010000639.1:0-3886 GCA_046596065.1 Phnomibacter sp.
AATTGTAGTGAAAGCTTTTCATGTGCCGACATATGGGCATAATTATCGGTCAGTTTTTCAATATGAAGATCCAGTATACTTGGTGGCGCTGGTTCGCCATGCACTCTTTTGTTATTAACTACTTTGAAGCCGGCTTCACTTAATTTATTTAAGCTCCATGGACTTTCTACTAAAACCTCCGGCTGGTTTTGCCGGGCAGGATATTTATCAAATAACTGGGCACTAAAAAATGCTTCGCCTTTAACCCTAAGCTGTTCTACCTGTTTAAAAACCTGTTTTGCTTTGGGCTTGTAACTGGCTTCAAAATATTCTGCCTTCGTTTTATCGTCCCGGAGCAAAGCGAATTCAAAATCAAAAGAAGGGCTGTCGTTCAATTGTTCAAATTCAATATCCATCAGGTAGAAATCGGCGAGGGAGTACACTTCATTTTGAAGTTCCATTTCTATTTCGCCTTTAAAGCGCAGCCAGAAATGAAATTTTAACCCCGCATCGGTTTGATTGATAAGGTAGATCTTAAGGCTTTCCACCACATCATCATCAAAAACATCTTTACTAAAAACGGGGAAGAATAATAGCCATACTCCTTCAGCCACCCGGTATTTGGGTGCTTTCTTTTCCTTCTTTAGATCGTCGATATATTTTTTGGAGGGAGCTTTTTTTTCCTGCAATTGCTGGGTGAACATTTTAAAATACGGGAAGTTCAACTGGTCGGTATGAACCGGGAATTTGACACCACGTACTTCCACAAGTACCATCTTATCGTTGATCACTTCTTTTACAATACCATCTTCGTTACTGTGCTTCACCACCACTTTATCACCAACTTCAAATTTCATGATCTTAATCTTATGCTTTTTATAAGAGCGCAAGCAAAGTTAACCACCAACTGGCTTAGTTAAACTGTAAGTTCTCATAACCTGGCGTATGAACTGCGTATATGAATTCCGCTTTTTTGAACTTACTTTTAGAAGCATAACTGAATTTGTAATGCAAGTGAAATACATCTTAGCCTTTTTACTAGTCATTCATGTAAGTTATTGCTTTAGTCAGGCTTTAAATAAGCATACGAAAAATGGCAGGCGTGCCAATATCGAAATAATCACTTTCGATGGGCTGAATATCAAGGGCCGTGTTGCAGATATTACACTTGATTATATTTTACTTGATGCAGCACGTTTCAATACACCTGTTACATTGTCGGCCTACTATATCAGGCCCGAAGGAGCATTTTATAAAATTGGCGTAGAATATATAAAATTGGCTACGGTTAAAGTGAAAAAGAAAGTGGCACAATCTGCTGCTGGACGAGCGGTAACAGGTGCAATTGTCGCCGGTAATGCGGTGGCGGATAATAATGTTACCAGCGCAGGAGAATTTTTTGGTGCATCGGCGGCAGGTGCTGGTATTGGTGTTATTGCGGGTACTGTCTCGGGATTATTCCGGCATAGTAAACGAGTGCTTATACTTGGCAACTCATTTAACCTGATGGAATTGGTTAAATATTACGAATATGTAAACAACAATTGAATACCGGATAAAGATGTTTATTCCCCGGCCAGCTTGCTATTTCTTCTGCTGTAAGAGAAATAAATAACCAGGCCAAGGCCCATCCAAACAAAAAACCAAAGCCAGCTTACTACGGGAATTTCAATGAGCAAATACATGCAGCACAATGCGCCTGCAACGGGGATGAAGGAAAAGTCTTTTATAAATGTTGCAACGGCAGATACTATGGCAAGTAAAACAAAAACAAGGAAGAATATTTCCTGGTGGTCTTCATTGCCAATGTTTGTGCAGGCATCAGCAATACGCGTTTTGAATGCCAACATGAAAATAGCAACCAGCGCCGGGATAAGGAATTTTCCGCTGATATAAGGCATTTGAAAATTGTTGCCTTTTGTGCGGGCTATTTTTGGCAATACCAGCACGCCACCGCACACCAAAACGAATGCGAAAAGGGTTCCGATACTGGTTAAATCGGTAACAATGGAAGATGGAATAAACAATGCCGGAATGGCTACAAGAACTCCCGCTACGATGGTAGCAAAGGCCGGCGTTTGATATTTGGGATGCACTTTGGAAAAACGTTTAGGCAATAACCCATCACGGCTCATGCTCATCCAAATGCGGGGCTGGCCCAGTTGAAATACCAGTAACACACTGGTAGTTGCTACTACTGCACTAATTGAAATAATATAACTCACCCAGGGCATATTCAATTTCTCAAACACGTATGCAAGTGGATCATCTACTTTTAATTCGGTGTACGAAACCATACCTGTAAGCACGAGGGAAATGAGAATGTAAAGCACCGTACAAATAACTAAAGAGTAAATCATTCCACGTGGTAAATCTCTTTGGGGATTCTTACATTCTTCGGCCGTAGTACTAATGGCATCGAAACCTATATAAGCATAAAATACTGCTGATACACCTTGTAAAACCCCTTTAAATCCATTTGGCATAAACGGATTCCAGTTTGCAGTGTTTACATAAAAGCAACCCATTACTATTATAAAACCAATTACAATCAGTTTAAAAATAACCATGGCATTGGCGCTTTTCTTACTTTCTTTCATACCAATATAGGCGAGCGCAGTAATGAGTATAACTATCACAAATGCCGGCAAGTTTAAGAATAGTTTCGACCCCCATACAGTTGGGGCAGTAGCCATGCCGTTTAATATTTCCTGCATGGCAGGTGTTGATGCAGTGCCTGCTTCGAGTGCTTTGTTTACAACAACAACCGCATCGCTTGCCGTGGAATAATTAGTAGTAAGCCAGTAAGGCAAATTGATATTAAGACCGTGTAATAAATTATTGAAATAACTGCTCCAGCTAATTGCCACTACAATGTTGCCAATAGCATATTCCAGTATGAGCGCCCAACCGATGATCCAGGCAACCAGTTCGCCGAAAGAAATATAAGCATAGGTATATGCACTGCCGCTAACGGGAACCCGACTTGCAAATTCAGCATAACACAAAGCGGAGAAACCGCAGGTAACAGCGGTAATAACAAATAAAATACTTACGCCGGGCCCTCCATGAAATGCGGCAGAGCCAATGGTAGAAAAAATACCGGCACCAATAACTGCGGCAATGCCTAAAAAGGTAAGATCCCGAACCCCCAGCACTTTATTAAGTCCCGAATGCAATTCAGGGTGAACATCATCGCTGGATGCAGCAGTTATAGATTTCTTCCGGAATAAAGACATGAGCAGTTGTTGGTTTAAGGGTTGAAAATAAGGGTTATCTATTTTGCAGCCAACAACGAAGCCATGATTACAATTTATGATGTAAGATGTTTGATTTTTGATTTATCTGTTTATGTAAGTTCTTCTAAGGGATTTCCAGTCCTTATGCTAAAAAACTTCAACAGGCGGTGTGCACGAAAGGCAATCGAACCTAATGTTCCCTCTGCACTAAAAATTGCGCTAATTCCTGCAAAGGCGCCTTGCGCCTGCTAACTACTGCAATTTCTTCCAGGTGAAACAATGCCTTTTCAAAATACTGTTGTTTTAATTGCCATGCCCATTCACCTACCCCACAGGCTTTCATGATGGTTAATATCTTTTGAACTTTAAGCGGATTATCTGAAACTGCCAGCTCATTCAATTCCTGCCGTTGATATTCATTGGCAACCTCTTGCGCATGAATGGCGAGAAACGTTTTTTTGTTTTGCCTGATATCGCCCCCAACTTCTTTACCAAATTTTACAGGATCACCAAAGGCATCAAGGTAATCGTCCTGCACCTGGAAGGCGGTACCAAGGTTTAAGCCAAACGCATAAATATGTTCCTGGTTATGTTTTGATGCACCACCCATCAATGCACCCATTCTTAAAGAAGAAGCCAGCAGCACAGAGGTTTTAAGCTGTATCATG
>JBKJNG010000042.1:0-2818 GCA_046596065.1 Phnomibacter sp.
TATAGCCAGGAGATAAAACGATCTCTTTGTTTTTATAGAGGCCAATACCCGCAGGATTAATATTAGCGGAGGTTAAATCACCACCAAGCGAACCTCCGGCGCCACCAATTGCCTGGTTTCGGGCGGTTCCCCCAGTCAGCGGGTAGCCATATCGTAATGCATCTTCCGGTAACTGGGCTATTAAAAAAGTTGCAGGGCAAAGCAAAAGGGCAAGAAACAATTTACGCATGGGTGTATATATAAATTAAGGTGCAGCTATTAATTTGAAATCAAATAAAAATACCTGCACCTCTTATAGTGTAATATCAATTAAAATTTATACCCTGACGGGTTTATCCGCCACGACCTCCACGGCCACTGCTACTACTACCGCCAGATGAAGAACGACTGCTGCCACTGTTGCTGCTTCCCGATGAAGAATTTGAATTACTATTACTGGAAGGCGTAAACGTACGGGTCGGTCTGTCGTAATTACCGCTGTTGCTATTACTGCTGTTGTTATTGCTGCCGCTGAAAATGGTACGAAACTGGTTTCCGCTTGAATATTGTGTATTCCTGCTATTGCGTGTATTTCCTAAACCACGGTCATAATTTCTGTTGGAATAGCCGGTTAAGCCTGGCCTTGAGCTATTGGTATATATTGGGCGCTTATTTACAATTATTACCGGGTAATAATAACCAGGATTGTACCAGTTATTCATACTCCATGGATTATAAAAGCTGGAATATGCAAAGGTGTTGAAGCCGAACGGACGGCTAAACGAATTAAAATTGTTATAATAACCCCAGCTGCTATTGCACTGGCAGCCACCATTATAACCATACCAATAATCCTGGTCGTCAATACTATTCCATTTTCCGCCATTGCGAACTTTCATACGCAGGTACGCGTCATCATCATCCTGAAAATAGCTCCGGTACTGATCATTGCCAACCGGCCTTTTATCACCTGTTATTTCGGCGGCTACTACAGCCTTGCCGGAGGAATAGTAAACATCATCCGGTGTTTGACCGGTTTTATAAGCAGCGGAACAACCTGCCAGCAGCAGGCTCGCCATTACTATTGGAAGGAAGTTTGTTTTCATAAGACAAATTGTTATTTGATGCTAAGTTACTTTAACTAATGGAGCAAGTTGCAACTTTTATATCTATAAGACTTCAAAATGCCTTGTAACAGTGTTAAGGCTTATCTAAATATCAAATGCTATTTTCGCGGCCGAACATTCAATCTCTGATTTGATGGTCTTTGTTCACTGAATCACGTAATTCCTGTTTCATTTACATTTCAGGAAGACAAAATTTTTATAAAGAATCCTGTTTTAAGGTACTTTGAAATTGTGACCTTTTTGGAAAAAACACACAAATCAGACATCAGGAATCCCATATCCGACATTAAAATTTTATGAGTAAAGAAATTACATCAAGAGAACAGGATTATAGCCAGTGGTACAACGACCTGATTATTAAAGGCGGCTTGGCAGATTACAGCGCCGTTCGTGGCTGCATGGTAATTAAACCTTATGGATATGCTATTTGGGAAAAAATGCGGGATCAGCTGGACAAGATGTTTAAAGACACGGGACATGTAAATGCTTATTTCCCTTTGTTTGTTCCAAAAAGTTTGTTTGAGGCGGAAGAAAAAAATGCGGAAGGCTTTGCAAAAGAATGTGCGGTTGTAACCCATTACCGGCTTATAAATGATCCGAATAATAAGGGCAAACTAATGGTCGATCCCGATGCGAAGCTGGAAGAAGAACTGATTGTTCGGCCAACCAGCGAAGCCATAATCTGGAACACGTATAAGGGCTGGATACAGAGCTACCGCGATCTGCCACTTCTCATCAACCAATGGGCTAATGTTGTGCGTTGGGAAATGCGCACCCGCTTGTTCCTTCGCACTGCGGAGTTTCTTTGGCAGGAGGGCCATACCGCCCACGCTACAGAAACTGAAGCGATGGCTGAAGCAAGACAAATGCTGGAAGTATACGCCGAGTTCGCCGAAACCTATATGGCACTTCCCGTAATTAAAGGCGTAAAATCGGAAAGTGAGCGTTTTGCCGGAGCAGTAGACACCTTTTGCATTGAAGCGCTCATGCAGGATGGCAAGGCGTTGCAGGCTGGCACGTCGCATTTTCTTGGTCAGAACTTTGCCAAAGCTTTTGATGTAAAATTTAGTGACAAAAACAATAAGCTAGATTATGTGTGGGCCACCAGTTGGGGCGTTAGTACCCGCCTTATAGGTGCGCTGGTAATGGCGCATAGCGATGATGATGGCCTTATTTTGCCGCCATCCATTGCACCAATCCAGGTGGTTATTGTACCAATTTATAAAGACGATGCCCAGTTAGGAATTATTACTCAAAAGGTAAACGAGATAACTAAACAGCTGAAAGACCTGGGCATTTCGGTAAAATTTGATACAAACGATAACGCAAGGCCAGGCTGGAAATTTGCCGAATACGAAATGAAAGGCGTACCAGTGCGCCTGGCAATTGGAAGCCGCGATCTCGGCAATAACACGGTTGAAGTTGCCCGCAGGGATACCAAGGAGAAAATGACCGTTAGCCTCGATGGTATTTCGTTTTACATAAAAACACTACTTGATGAAATACAATTGCACCTTTTTGAAAAAGCAAGAATTTACCGGGATGAACACATTACACCAGTTGATACATGGGAAGCTTTTTTAGCTGTACTTGATAACAAAGGAGGTTTTGCTTCAGCCCATTGGGACGGCACCGCCACTACAGAGGAAAAAATTAAAGAGCACACCAAAGCCACCATTCGCTGCATTCCTTTTAATGCGGAACCTGAAAAC
>JBKJNG010000050.1:0-6856 GCA_046596065.1 Phnomibacter sp.
CTTAAAAAGAAAATTAGTAAGAACAAATATTCTCACTAACACGAGATAATTGATTTATCATTTGACAAAATTAAAATTAAAAATCAGACATCAGAGATCAGAGATCGTAAAATCTAATTATGGGCGACAACAATAATACTTTCGATGCTATTGTGATTGGAAGCGGAATGAGCGGCGGATGGGCGGCCAAAGAGTTTTGTGAAAAAGGGTTAAAAACTTTGTTGCTGGAACGGGGCCGTGATGTAAAACATTTAAAAGATTATCCTACCACCAACATGCTGCCATGGGAATTTAAACACCGCGGCCGTGTGCCCTATGCCATTGCAAAAGATAACCCGGTAGTATCCCGCTGCTATGCTTTTAAGGAAGATGCCATGCACTTTTTTGTAAAGGATACTGAACACCCGTACATACAGGATAAACCTTTCGATTGGATCCGTGGTTACCAGGTCGGTGGCAAATCAATTATGTGGGCAAGGCAAACACAACGTTGGAGCGATTTTGATTTTGAAGGGCCTGCAAGAGATGGCTTTGCAGTAGATTGGCCCATTCGTTATAAAGACCTTGCATCCTGGTATAGCTATGTTGAAAAATTTGCCGGCATAAGTGGTAATAAAGATGGGATTGATACTTTGCCTGATGGCGAATTTTTACCACCCTGGGAACTTACCTGTGTAGAAAATCATTTCAAAAAAACCGTTGAAGAAAATTATGATAAACGCCATGTGATTTTTGCCCGTTGTGCGCATTTAACCGAGCCACAACCCATTCATCTTGAACAAGGCCGAGGCCAATGCCAGGCTAGAAATTTATGCCAGCGCGGTTGCCCGTTTGGAGGCTATTATAATTCTAATTCAACTACTATTCCATGGGCCGCAAAAACCGGCAATCTTACCTTGCGTACGCATGCAGTGGTACATTCCATTATATACGATGATACCAAACAAAAAGCAGTTGGCGTTCGCGTAATCGATGCGAATACAAAACAGGCAACTGACTATTTTGCGCCGGTAATATTTGTAAATGCTGGTGCTATCAATACCAATCTAATCCTGCTAAATTCTACATCAAAACGTTTTCCAAACGGTATTGGAAATGATAGTGGATTGCTGGGAAAATATGTAGCCTTTCATCACTACCGGGCCCGCATCAGCGCTAAGTATGACGGCATGCTTGATAGCACTACGCAAAACGAAAGAGCGAGTGGCGCTTATGTTCCCCGTTTTAGAAATGTTTACAAGCAGGATACTGATTTTTTACGTGGATATGCTGCTACTTTCAATGCTACCCGTGCAGGTAAATTAAATACAGATGGTGCCGGAGATGAATTAAAAGAAAACCTGCTAACAAGCAAGGGAGAAGGTCCATGGTACGTTGGTGCGCAATGCATGGGTGAAACCATTCCGAAAGAAACCAATTATGTAACGTTGGATAAAGAGAAAAAAGATGAATGGGGAATCCCGCTTTTAAAAATTTCGATTGACTATGATGAAAATGATGAAAAGATGATAAAAGATTTTTTTGAACAGATGACAGACATGTTTACTAAAGCTGGCTTTACTGACATAAAAACAAACGACAGCAAACAGGCACCGGGCCTGGATATTCATGAAATGGGTGGTGTTCGCATGGGAAAGGATCCAAAAACATCTTTATTAAATGAGTGGAATCAAATGCATTTGGTACCAAATGTTTTTGTAACGGATGGCGCCTGTATGACATCGACATCAACGCAAAATCCATCGTTAACCTATATGGCCTTGACGGCAAGAGCAGCTAATTATGCAATGGAGTTGCTTAAGAAAAAAGAAATTTGAAAAAAACACCTAATCAATTCTTTTTCTCTATAAATTGTACAAAAATTAGCACAGTAAATACAATAATTGCGATAACACTACTAACAGTCTTTTGAAAAACCGTTCTAAAATCAAAAAGTAAAGTCCTGGCATTTGCCGGGACTTCTTTGTTTTTCCCCGTTTTAATTTCCCGTCCAAAAATTGCATCCCCGCTATTTGTAAAACAATAAATTACCAATTGCCGGCTATACAGAATAGCCCGGGAAATTGTATAGTGCCGTTAAAAATTTACCAGGGTTCCAACAATTATTCATCTTTGAACATTACTTTAATCATAACGCTTTTACAGTATGCCTGATTCAATCAAATACATAATCTTCTTTTCCTTAATAATTTTCACTTCCAGCATTTTGTCTGCGCAAAATAATTCGTTTGGGCTGTTGAAATTTAAGATCAACGATGGCTGGCAGGAGGAAACGAAAAAACAGGTAATTTCTTTTTCGGGCAAGGAAAGCGAAACCAATATTCCGCTTGAAATTCGGGTATATCAAAACCAGCCTGCGGGCGTAAAACCCGATAGTAGTTTTCGTATCGAATGGCAGCGCCTCCTTAAAGATTATGGAAATCCGCCAGTTCCGTATGCTAAAAAAAGATATGCAGCTTCGGGGTTACAAGTTGCAATTAACCAGGCAACACCATCAGAAATTATAGAAAACAATCAGAAAAAATACACTCAAATGGCAGTATTCATTATTGAAAAGCAAATGCAAACCATCGAGTTTATCGCTGACAATGCCAGTGATTTTAAATTGCTACGGCCATTTATCGATGATTTTATTGAAGCTGTAGATACTATTGCCAAAAGAGACTGACTACCTTTTGATATTGAGATTTCGATCAGTACAACTATTCAATCTTTCGCATTCATTTGAGCCCATTACCATCAGCCACGGGCTATGAAGCACGAACCTGTATCTTCGCCGCACCTATTTTTGCTTACACATGCAGTTAATTATCAGGCAGGCAACCATTGCGGATCCAAAGTCGCCATTCAACGGGCAAGTAGTTAACCTATTAATAAACAACGGAAAAATCAGCTTTTCCAATAACGGTACACTTAACCAGGATGCTACTGTAATTGATCTTCCAGGCCTTTATGTTTCACCCGGCTGGACAGATGTGTTCGCCCATTTTTGTGACCCCGGCCTTGAATACAAAGAAACCATTGAAACTGGCGCAGCGGCAGCTGCCGCAGGCGGATATACAAGGATACTGGTTGTACCAAATACCAAACCAGTTATCGATGCAAAATCACAGGTGGAATACCTGGTTCAAAAAACAAAATCACTTCCGGTAGCTGTTTTGCCAATTGGCGCTATCACAAAAAACTGCGAGGGTAAAGACCTTGCGGAAATGTACGATATGCGTGCCAGCGGCGCCATTGCTTTTGGTGATGGATTACTTCCGGTGCAAAGCAGCCAGGTAATGTTAAAAGCGCTGCAATATGTAAAGCCTTTTGATGGTGTGATTATCCAGGTTCCGGATGAACTGAGCCTGACCAAACAGGGCCTGATGAATGAAGGCATAATTAGCACTCAGATGGGATTGCCCGGTAAACCAGCCATAGGTGAATACCTGCTGATCAGCCGCGACATTGAACTGCTGCGCTATACCGGTAGCCGTATTCATTTTACCGGCGTAAGTACCGCAGCTTCCTTTAACATAATCAAAAAAGCCAAGGAAGAAGGATTAAATGTTACCTGTAGTGTAACGCCTTATCATCTAAACTTTTGCGATGAAGATTTGCAGCAGTACGATACCAACCTGAAAGTAAACCCGCCGCTACGCACCCGGGCAGATATGGAAGCTACAAAGCAGGCTGTTTTGGATGGCACTGTGGATTGCATCAGCAGTCATCACCAGCCACACGAATACGATAGCAAGGTTTGCGAATTTGAATATGCTAAATATGGCATGGAAGGTTTGGAAAGTTGTTTCGGCGCTGTAAGATCAGCGCTGCCCTCGCTGTCTCTCGATGCAATTGTTTCGCTTTTTGCCATCGCACCAGCAAATATTTTTAACCTGCCATTGCCAGCTTTGGAAGAAGGTGTAGAAGCTTCCTTAACCTTGTTTTTGCCAGACGCTGATTACAATTTTGAAAAAGATCAGATACAATCGAAATCCGCTAACAATGCCTTTATAGGACGTCAATTAAAAGGACGTGTAGCAGGCATCATTAACAAACAACAGGTTATCATCAACCAAAAAAATATCGACACATGGAAAAACAAATAACTACGCCCGCAGTAAAAGGACTGATCATAGCTTTAGCATTAATTATTTTCCAGGTAGCAATAACACTTACCCACCAGGAAGGGAATAAGTCACTGGGAATAATTCCAATTGCTGTTTTATTGGGAGGCATTATTTGGGCTTGCATGACTTATTCATCGCAGATGGATGGCAATGTTACGTTTGGCAACGTTTTCTCACATGGCTTTAAAAGTGGCTCTTTGGTGGCTGCACTGGTTGGCTTATGGCTGGCACTTTCACTTACAGTAATTTTCCCCGAATCTCTTGACCGGATGATGGAACTTCAGAGAACTGAAATGCTGAAAAATGGCATGACTAACGACCAGGCAGACCAGTACCTGAATGGCGTTGGGAGAAAAATGGCTGTTCCAATGGGTACTATTGTCGTTGTTATTTTATACCTGGTTATAAGTGCTATTGGAGGATTATTGGGCGCATCACTGGCGAAAAAAAATCCTAACCCTGTAATGCCGGAAAAATTGGGCAATTAATATAGATATGGATCTGAGTATTGTTATACCATTATTAAACGAGGAAGAATCGTTGCCCGAACTGGCTGACTGGATAAAAAAGGTTTGTGATGCCAATATATTTAGTTACGAAATCATTTTTATTGATGATGGCAGCACAGATTCCAGCTGGGAAGTAATTGCATGCTTACGCCAGCAAAACCCTTGTGTGAAAGGCATAAAGTTTCAACGCAACTATGGTAAAAGCGCTGCATTAAACGAAGGCTTTAAAATAGCTGCCGGCGAAGTAATTATTACTATGGATGCCGATCTGCAGGATAGCCCGGACGAAATACCCGCCCTGCGCCAAATGCTGCTTGATGGCAGGTACGATATTGTAAGCGGCTGGAAAAAGAAGCGGTACGATAATACGCTAACTAAAAATATTCCATCCAAATTATTTAATGCTGCCACCCGCCGGGTAAGTGGTATTAAATTGCACGATTTTAACTGCGGCCTGAAAGCATACCGCAAAAAACTGGTTAAAAGCATCGAGGTTTACGGAGAGATGCACCGCTACATCCCGGTGATTGCAAAATGGCATGGCTTCCCGAAAATTGGCGAAAAAGTAGTGGAACACCGTGCCCGTAAATATGGCACCACCAAGTTTGGCTGGGAACGTTTTATAAACGGATTTCTCGATCTCGCTTCCATCACATTTGTAGGAAAATTTGGCAAAAGACCTATGCATTTTTTTGGATTATGGGGAAGTCTTGTTTTTATAATTGGTGTTGGCATTAGTTTATACCTGATCATTTCCAAATTGATTAACCCACATTTTTACCTTACCAGCAGGCCAGCTTTTTACCTGGCATTGGTACTGGCTTTAGTTGGTGTGCAATTATTTTTAGCCGGGTTTTTAGCGGAGTTAATCTCAAGAAATTCACCAGATAAAAACGTGTATGGGATAGAGGAGAAACTGGGATTGTAATAGTTTTTCTATCTTACATAGAAATTAGACAAATGGATCAAATTAAAAATATCAAAAAGCCTTCTGTAAAGCGGAAAAAAGATAAGCAAATCAGTCTTACTCCTCTTCAAAAAAAATTATTGGAAGGACCTACTATCACTGAATCCCAATGGAAAGAATATCTTGAAATAAACCCCAGGGCCAGGCAATGGAAGATTTAATTTTATTGGACTCGTCTGTACTAATTGATTATTACCGTAAGACTTTAAAGGACAAAACATTTTTCTTCCATATTTCCAACCAATTTTCCGGATATAACATTTCTGTAATAACAGAGTATGAAACCTTGCTAGGCGGCAATGAAAAATTTTGGAAAAATCTATTTTCGGATTTTACCATTATTACATACTCTTCTGCCATAAACAGCTACGCAATTAAAATTCAGCAGGAATTAAAGAAAAAAAGAAAATCCATTGATTTTAGAGACCTAATTATTGCAGCCACCGCATTTAGATTCTCACTACCATTGGCAACGATTAATAAAAAACATTTTGAAATTATCGATAGCCTGAAGTTGATAACTCCAAATGATTACGGGCTATGAATATAATCATCATTGGTCCGGCGCATCCTTTGCGACCGGGTGGCATTACCACTTTTAACGAGCGCTTATGTAAAGCTTTTTTAGAGGCGGGTCATAATTGCAGTATCTGGTCTTTTTCTTTACAATATCCTTCCTTTCTTTTCCCTGGTTCTTCACAGTTTACCGATGGCCCTGCCCCGGAAGGCATCTCCATTCATACCGCTATTAATTCAGTGAATCCGCTTAACTGGATCAGTGTTGGAAATCAAATAAAAAAGCTACGACCCGATCTTGTTGTAGTACGTTACTGGATTCCATTAATGGGCCCATGCCTTGGCACTATTTTGCGCATCATTAAAAAAAATAAACACACAAGAATTGTTTGTTTGGCCGACAATGTAATACCGCACGAACACCGGCCTGGCGATAAACAATTCACCAGCTATTTTGTAAAACCAATTGATCGCTTTACTGTGATGAGCAAACAAGTTTTGCAGGATTTGAAAACGTTTACAGATAAATCAGTACAATTATTACCGCATCCTTTGTATGATAATTTCGGAGAAAAAGAAAGTTTACTCCAGGCGAGAGAATCATTGCAAAATCAATTCCTCCTAACAACTAATAATGATGATAAGCTGCTGGTATTTTTTGGACTTGTAAGGCAATACAAGGGCCTTGATTTATTAATAAAAGCGCTGTCAAAAACAAAGCAGAAGGATATTAAGCTTTTGGTGGCAGGCGA
>JBKJNG010000071.1:0-9631 GCA_046596065.1 Phnomibacter sp.
CTTTTGCGAAAGCTTCAGCAAACAGTTTGCCAATAGTTTCGTTGTTGTTCGCACTGATAGAAGCAACCTGCTGGATTTTTTCGCTGTTGCTACCAACAGTCTGGCTCTGGGTTTTGAGGTTGGCTATTACTTTTTCAACAGCTTTATCAATACCGCGTTTCAGATCCATTGGGTTTGCGCCTGCTGCAACCATTTTAAGGCCTTCACCTATAATAGCCTGGGCTAAAACAGTAGCGGTAGTTGTACCGTCACCTGCAATATCAGCCGTTTTGCTGGCTACTTCTTTAACCATCTGGGCACCCATATTTTCAATAGGATCTTCCAGTTCAATTTCTTTAGCAACGGTTACACCGTCTTTAGTTACCTGTGGTGCACCGAATTTCTTTTCGATCACTACGTTGCGGCCTTTTGGCCCGAGTGTTACTTTAACCGCGTTGGCAAGGGTATCAACACCCTTCTTCATCCTGTTGCGGGCTTCGATGTCGAAGAAAATTTGTTTAGCCATAATTAGAGATATTAGTAATTAGTACTTAGTATTTAGAAATACAGAATACAACTTTAATTGAAAAAATGAGGCATTTTTAAATGAATCGGATCGAACCTGTTCTGCCAATAAAATAGGCAACCTAGGCTTAAACAATAGCCAGTATGTCAGATTCCCTCATAATCAGGTAATCTGTGCCTTCGATACTGATTTCAGTACCAGCATATTTTCCATATAATACGGTATCGCCTTCTTTAACAGTAACTGGTTCGTCTTTTTTACCAGGACCAGCAGCAATTACGGTACCGCGTTGTGGTTTTTCTTTTGCAGTATCAGGAATGATAATGCCACCGGCAGTTTTTTCTTCGGCAGCGGCGGGCTTTACAATTACGCGATCGTGTAAGGGCGTAACTGACAATTTGTTGTCTGTAGCCATAATTTTATATATTTTATTTTTAAGAAACTTGTGGACAGGCTCTCTTTAACGAACATTGTGCCAATGCCAAAACTTTAATTAATTGACAGATTCGAAATGGAAAACCCCCAACTTTTTGTCAGTTTCCCTGTTTCCTCCTTTTTAAAAAGGCAAATGTGTCATATCGAAATGGAAGGAATCTTTTGCTTTTATTACGCTAAACTTATACAAACCCATTCACCGTCGTTATGGCTTTCTTTATTTCCGTCTTATTGTTACCTAAAACAACTAACCCTTACCAGGTGGGTTCTTATTTTTTACCTTGTTGATGATTTTCTGCTATTTTTCATGAATTAAATCAATTGTATGAATGCTGGTTTACCAAAACTGCTTTTAACCTTTATTGGCTTTGTAATCATTTTTAAAACCGCCAGCTCCCAGGCGCTTTACCCAGTTACTCTTGATGAAAAAGTAAAACACTCGCCAGTAATTGTAGAAGGTATGGTGGAAAGCCAGTTTCCTTTTTGGAACAAGGCGCATACCATGATTTTTACCAGTAGTAAAGTGCGGGTATATAAAGTGTTTGCAGGCAGTGTTTCTACCGATTATATCCAGGTACTTACGCAGGGTGGTTCAGTTGATAATTTCAATGTACAGGTAAGTGAATTGCTGCAGCTTGAAACAGGCACGAGCGCTATGTTTTTTTGTTTTCCAAACGAACTGAAAATGCTTTCACCAGTAACTGGTGAAATATTGTACGATGTATATGCCAGTGCACAGGGTTGCTACAAATATGATGTTACTAAAATGGCTGGCGACGTCCCTTTTGAATGGTTTAGCAGCATTACAACAGGTTTGTACCCGGCCATTACCAGCCGTACTGGCAAATCATTTATAAACAAAGTGCCCGCCGTTTCATTTATTCTACCGGTGGCTACTGCGGGTATTGGATTAGACGCAGTAACCAACTTTTCGCCTAAAGTGGTAAATGCCGGAGCCCTGCTGCAACCCGACAGCAACCTGCTTACGATAAGTGGTGCCGGTTTTGGAGCACCCACCGGCTCCGCAGCCATATTGTTTGATAATGCTGATAATGGTACCGGCGGTTCGGCCCTTACGCTTGCTGCAACCAGTAAACTAATTGTTTCGTGGACGGATTCAGAGATTAAAGTAAAAGTGCCTGCCGGTGTTGGAACCGGTCTTTTTAGCGTTCGCAATGCTGGCGGAACCTTATTTAGCAGTGGGAGTGTTCTTACTATAAACTATGCTGTTAGTACGGCTTCTTTTACTGTTAATGCTATTATGCTGCAATCAAACCTGATGAATACTAATGGACAGGGCGGTTACGATGTTGTTTATAGCACCAATACTGCAGGTGGTGGCCGCAACCTGAATTCAGCTCCGGAAAAAGAAACCTTTCAGCGGGCGTTGTCTACATGGAAGCAGGTTTGCGGTGCCAATATCAGGGAAGCGGGTACAACTACCAACCAGGTTGTTACAAGTAATGATAATATAAATACGGTTGTGCGGGATAATACGAATACCACAGTACCTGTTTTAGCATCGGGAACATTAGCCATCACCTATTCCTATAATGTAACCTGCACGCTTGGTGGGGCCTATAATTACCCTGCACAAAAGACGGGGTTCGATATTCTTATAAGAAATAACAGCGTATCAGCCGGCTCAACCAACTTAACAGCGGGACCCTGCCCGCCATCAAACGGCATTGTTCAATACGACCTGGAAACTGTTATCCTTCACGAGTTAGGCCATGCGTTTAACCTCGGACACATTAATGATACATATCAAGGCTCCAGTTTGCCAAATATTAACCCACCTAAACTGATGAATTATTCCATCCCGAATGGTGTTAAACGTACTTCTCCTGATTTTTCAGCCAAAACAGGAGCTGCCTATACCATCGGTACCAAAGGTTTGGCTTACGGACTTTGTGCTTATACCAGTGAAATGACACCGTTAAGCATTTTGTCAGAACCAAAAGATGAATGCCCATTAACGTTTCCTGTTGCAGTAACCCCGGATAACACGCAGGTTGATTTTGACCTGGTGCATGCCACCAGTAATTTTCATACAGATCCGCAATACACGGCTATAAATTGTTTGGGCCAGGGAACAGGCGTTACCAATACAGCATATTATGTAATAAAAACCAATAACGAGGTTGGGGCCTTAACCATTTCAGTCAGTAATTACGCCACTAGCCCTGTTGCCCAGGCTAACTGTACAATTGCAGGTATTGAACTTGGCTTATACAGGTTAAATACCTGCCCTGCCGGCCAAAATTTTCCTGATCCCGTTGCATGCCGAATGTTTAATGCCGATGGTATTCTTGCAAATTTCACCAGTCTTGAACAAAATGCAACCTACGTGCTGATGGTGGATGGTATTGCCAACACTAAGGCGAATTTTACACTAGCATTTAATGGTGCGGTATTGCCGGTTAAGATCAAAAATTTTTATGGTAACATAGCGGACGCCGATAACCTGGTTCATTGGGATTTTGATGCTTTTACCGCAATAGCAAAAGTGAATCTTGAAAGAAGCAATGACGGCCATTACTTTGAAACTATCAGCAGCTGGAGCAGTACAAATTTTGATCTTACAGGTAATTACACCGATAAAAAAGCGCCTGCCATTGGCTATTACCGGCTGGTGTTTTATGGCAGTGACGGAAAGATTTCCTATTCCAACGTAATAAATTTAAGCCGAAGGGTGACTGAGGCGTGGCGGATATATCCTAATCCTGCCAAAAACCATATTGGCCTTTTTGCAACTAATGTTACCAGCGGCCGTTACACAACGCATTTATATACCAGTACAGGAATGCTTGTTTCCAAACAGGTGACTTATATTAATTCGGCTTCGCAAAACATCTCCATTGCTTCAACTGGTTTAAGCAGTGGTAATTACCGTCTGGTTGTAACCGGCCAAAATGGCGAAAGGGTTTATAGCACCAATGTAAACCTGGTTAAATAAGCAATTTCATTAACCTAAGCGCTTGTTATACTGATAAAATTTGTCAATGCTCGATTTTCAATACTAAATCAATGAAACACAATCAAAAAATGTAATCGGTTGGCTTTGAGAGTTGAACATTGAGTATCGAGCATTAAATATTTGTATTTCTTAAGTTAATGACATGGGTTAAATAACAATATAGCCATAATGTTTCTTCCTCGGCATGTTTCGGCAAAGCCTCCCTGCCTATCTTCGGAGGGCTTTGCATTTACCCTTACTTTTGCCGCCCAACGTTTACCGTGTACAATGATTAGCAGAAGAATTATAAGGGTGAAAGTGATGCAAAGTCTTTACGCTATCCGCAGCAGTAATCACCCGCAATTTTCCACCGGCGATGCCGAAAAAACCCTGAATAAACAATTTGGTCTTACGCTTTCTTTATTTACCTACCAGGTTTGGTTTTTAACAGAAGTTGCCCGTTATGCCGAGGCTGACTCACGCCATCGCGGTTCAAAACACCTGCCAACAAAAGAGGATCTTTCTGTACCGGTAAAAATTGCTGGTAATGACTTGCTCTGGCGTATCCTTGAATCAGATTTCTACCAAGAGGCAACTGGCCAATACAAACCAGAGCTGATAGACAGTGAAGATTGGGTTAAAAATGTTTATAATAAACTGGTTGCATCTACCGAATACGCAGTTTACAATACCGCACAGGGCAGGGATAAAAAACAGGAACGCGAAATTCTGGAATTTATATTTAACGACCTGATGCTGGCCAACGAAGATTTTGTTTCTTTTATTGAAAATCATTTTAATAACTGGGATGATGATGCCGATATGCTGCGCATGCTGATATTGCAATACCTGCAAAAACCGGGTTTGCTTCGCTTAAGCGAAATGATTTCAAAAGAAAAATTTGACTTTGGCAAAGAGTTGCTGGAAACGGCAGAAACCCGGATGGTTCAACTGGATGAATGGATAAAACCCAAGTTGAAAAACTGGGATGCTGAAAGGCTTGCCCTGCTGGATATGATCCTGTTGCAAATGGGTGTCGCGGAATTTCTTTACTTTGATACCATACCACCAAAGGTTACGATCAATGAATATATTGACCTTGCAAAAGCGTACAGTACGCCTCAGAGCGGCCAGTTTATAAACGGTATTTTAGATAGTGTAAGAAAGGAATTGGAAAGTCAGCAACGAATGAATAAAGTGGCATTTAAAAAGTAATTTCAATCTTAATATTCTAATTGTAAAAAATGAATAAACTCAAAACCTTCCTTATAGCGGCAACCTGCATAGGTTGGATGTCGTGTATAACAGAGGAAGCTAAAACGCCGAATGGTCCCGTAGCACCGGGGCAAACAGCCGAATTGGCCGCTGACCCCGCCAGTCTTACCACCATGCAATGGCTGGATTCTGTGATCAATAAAGGAACTGTATTGGAAGGCACTAAAATGGAAGTTGTATTCCGGTTTAAAAACTCCGGCCAAAAACCACTTGTAATTGAAAGTGCTCAACCTAGCTGTGGATGCACCATCGCCGAAAAACCCGAGGAACCCATTATGCCAGGCCAGGAAGGACAGATCAAAGCTGTATTTAATAGCCAGGGCCGTACAGGTGCCAATCATAAAACCATAACCGTTCATGCCAACACCAGTCCTTCAGGTGCTCATATAGTTGAATTTAATGTAAACGTAGTTGGCAAAACCGAGGGTCCTAAAGCAGCATCTACCACACCTGCCTCGCAGTTTTAAAGTGCTTTTATTTCCTCCCGGGTAATGCCGGGATTACTATTTAACCCGTCCTAACGGTTAGCAGACCGCGGACATTTTTAATTGTTTTACAATGAACCAAGCGTTATTTCTTTTAATGGCCAATCCCAGTGGCAAAAGCAGTGGATTCGAATTTATTTTTCTTGGCCTGATGATCTTTGTCTTTTGGATGTTTATGATTCGCCCGCAGGCAAAAAAAGCAAAAGAGCAAAAAACTTTTATTCAGAACCTGCAGAAAGGTGATAAGATTGTAACCATCGCCGGTATTCATGGCATCGTTTACAAAGTAAATGATGATGGCACAACCATCCAGCTGGAAACTAACCCAGGCAGCTATATTAAACTTGAAAGAAGCGCAATTAGCATGGAATGGACCACTGCGCTGAATAAGCCTGCAGCTGTTGCAAAGTCGTAATGGATAATGAATAATTAAGATTGCATAATTGATAATGCAAGTATGCAATCTTAAAAATCCCCATGCCGGTATAGCCGGATGGGGATTTTTATTTAGTGAATGGTGAGTGGTGAATAATTGAAAATTTTTGGCTGAACGCGCTTCTTAAATCACCCTTTGACATGGCGGCTGCCTGATACCCCAATTCAAAAAGAAATAGTTAAAAAAGGGCAACGTTATCAGGCATTGACCATTGACAACTCACCATTTGCTTCCTACACTCTCACATAAATCTTCTTTTTATCGAGCCAGTAGCCGACCAGCCAACAAACAAGCATAAAGCAGATAGCAAATAACAGTGAGCCAACATACATGCCCGCGTGTTTAAAAATGCTATTAAAAAGCCACTGGAACAATGATTCGTTCGGGCTAACTTTTGTCATGTACAAAATGGTAACACCAAGTTCCGAGAGCAGGTAAATAAACAAAGGGTTTCTTCCAAAAACCTGGAAAAAATAGTTCCAGCTGGTTTTGTTTTTAAAATCGATGAGGTAAACAACAGCAGAGATAATCACGCAATCCAAGCCAACGGTGTATAAAACGAAAGAACTGCTCCATAATTTTTTGTTGATGGGAAAAAGCAGGTTCCAGAAATAGGCAATGGCAATTAACGCACAACCTGCCAGCAGCAGTTTGGCCAATGCCTCGTAAGTTTTACCGCTCTTCTGCAAAAAAAGTCCAACCAGGTATCCGCCAATCACATTACCTATGGCGGGCAAAGTGCTTAACAAACCTTCGGGATCAAAAGCCACGCCTTCTCCATGGTATAAGTGCGAATCAGCCATCAGCCATTTATCCAGTTTTGTACCTGCATTAGTAATCATGCCCAACGGATCAGATGGATCGCCAAAAATGTATAACAGCGCCCAGTAAATTAATAGAAAGGCAACACCAAAAATGGCAACGGTTTTTGGTTTAAAATAGTAAGCAAGTAATGATGCAATGCCATAACACAGCGCAATTCGTTGCAGTACTCCGAAAATTCTTGTATTACTAATTGGTGCTACCGTCAAATGTCCATCTTCCCATCTTACAAAAGGAAACCAATACATTAAATAACCCAGCAGAAAAATGATGGCGGTTCGTTTAAGTATTTTCAACAACACAGTCGATTGTGGCATGCCTGCCCATTTTTGCATCACAAAACTCATGGCATTGCCCACGGCAAAAAGAAATGACGGAAACACAAGGTCGGTAGGTGTAAAGCCATGCCAATGTGCATGAAGTAAAGGTGAAAAGCTTGTTTCCCCGTTACCCGGCGTATTTACAATAATCATAAAGCAAACTGTCATGCCGCGGAAAACATCCAGGGCTGTAAATCGTTGTTGTGGTACTGTCATAAATTGGTTTTAAATAGAAGGCCCGAATGTAATTTTTTTATGTAACTGATAATTAAATTGATTGTAAAGGAATTAAGCCTATTCAGACAATGAGCAAAGAGTGGTGAAGTTTAAAACGGCGAAATGTAAGGGGTGTTTTCCATCTTTCTAAAAATCGTATAATGCAAGATGCAGCGCTCTTCACATTTTAATGTTCCATAACAATTACCGCACCTACATTTGCGGCCTCATAAAAACAAATAAATGAAAAAAAGCGTTTTAATATTATTGATCCCAATGTTAGGGCTGGTATCCTGTTTAAAAAATGACAAGATTGAATGTGTGCCTGTTATTGTTGAGGTAAAAGCTCCGGCCAGCGAGATCAGTGCGCTTCGTGGTATTTTATCAGGCAGTGGTATTACGCCTATGGAAGATATCAGGGGTTTCTTTTACACGATCACAACTGTTGGCACGGGCACTAAACCAACCACCTGCTCAACGGTGGTGATCGATTACACAGCCAAATTAATGGATGGAACAACGGTTGATGCAAATAATAACGTGTCGTTCCAGGTGGGTGCATTTATTGCCGGCTGGCAGGAAGCACTTCCCTTATTGCCGGCAGGTGGTGCAATGACCTTATACCTGCCACCAAGCCTTGCCTACGGCTCACAGACCAATGGTAATATCCCAGGAAATTCAAACCTTATTTTTACCATCAATTTAAAATCGGTTAACTAAGTCTGCTGACATGTTAAGCGTAACAGGTAGCTGGATAGGCAGTAGTGAATGGTGAGTTGTGTGTAAATACATTTCGGTGCCTGAATAACGTTGACCGTTTTCACTCACGGACCTGGAAACTTGCAGACAATTAAAAAGGCGGCTTTGTCTAAAAAGACAGGCCGTTTTTTATTTGCAGTTATGCCAGTTATGAAGATAATAGTCCCAGATTAACACGGCCTTTTTAACAGCTTTCCGCTTCCTGCCTTTTCTTTGCAGCATGAGGCTGTTCGCATTATCTATTTTTTTAATTTTTTCTCAATCTCTCCATGCCCAGGTTCCTGATTCAATTAAGACAGTGGTAGTTATCGCATCAAGATTGGAGATTATTAAATCGGGCAGGTATAATTTCGAAAAGAAGGATTCTCTTACCAGCCTGTTGTCGCTGGCCGTGGACGTTCAGTTAAAACAAGATAAGACCTTGTTTTATGCCGATAGCGCCATTCTAAACCAAAACACCAGTGTAGTGGAAGCATTTGAGCACGTGCATATAAATGACAACGACAGTATGCATACCTACGCCAAATACATGCGGTACAATGGAAAAGAGAAAAAAGCCTACCTGCGGGATAACGTTCGCTTTACCGATAATAAGGGAGGCGTGCTAACTACTTCTGAACTTTATTACGATCTGAACACAAAAATTGCCACTTACAAAACCGGCGGAAAAGTCGTTAATAAGAACACGGTGCTTACCAGTAAGGAAGGTGAATATTTCCAGGATCTTAAAGAAGTAACATTCCGTAAAAATGTGGTGCTGCAATCGCCGGAGTATACTATTTACACCGATTCGCTTATTTACAATTCCGAAACGGAAATAGCCAGGTTTATTGCCCCCACCACCATTATCAATGGTAAACGCAAAATTTACACCAAAGAAGGGTATTATGACTTGAAGCTAGGCAGCGCGTTTTTTGCAAAACGTAGTTCCATTGTAGATACCACTTATTCGATTGTGGCAGATTCTATGGCATTTGATGACAAAAAAGGCTTGGCGCAGTTCCGGGGAAATGTGGTGTTTGTGGATACCGCCAATGGCGTTAGTATTTTAGCCAACCAATTGCTGGCCAACAATAAAACCGGTAGTTTGCTGGCAACTGAAAAGCCATTAATGATTCTTAAGCAGCAAAAAGATTCAATTTACGTTAACGCAGATACATTGTACTCAGCCAAGATTACCGATATGGCACCTGGCGTTATAATTCCCATTATAACCGACACCGCCGGCAAAAACTACAAACAGCCCGATTTGCTCGGTAAAGACAGCTCCATGAACCGCATGTTTATTGGCTATCACAATGTCCGTATTTTCTCCGATTCCTTGCAGGCCGTTTGCGACAGCGTTTTTTATTCTGGCATCGATTCAGCTTTCCGCTTGTATAGAAACCCTATTGTTTGGGCTAACAATAGCCAGATAAC
>JBKJNG010000157.1:0-6270 GCA_046596065.1 Phnomibacter sp.
GCGCTGTCTTTCGATAATTCTTCCATATCACTTAACTCCAGTTCTACTGCTTTTGTACTTATCTGAATTTCCCACATAAGAATAGCCAGGGAAATAAGTAATGATATAAGACTTGCACCAAAAATTACATTTGCTGCTGTGGCCAAACCACGAAAAATGCAGAACATACAAATAACGCAGAGAAAAAAACTTAGCGCTCCCATAAACTGCATATAACGAATCATGTGGAGGCGGATACGGATATTTACTATCTGCTCAAGTATACTTCCCGAGCTTTCTTTCAGGTACTTATCGTGCAGGCTTCTCACCCTGCTTGCCAAACCAAGAAACCGGTTTGTATAAGCAAGCATTAACAATGTGATAGCCGGAAATAACAATGCGGGTGTATTTAAATTTAGTTCCATAAAAAGCTGATTAATAAAGCCAGTAAAAAAAACGCTTGCATACCAAGGCCAGTACTTACAAACGGCGGTATTGCAAAGTTACCATACAATATTAAGTAATGAATTTACAATGGAATTTGTGAATATGCCCTTTCAATCAGCATCTTTGCGGCATGCAGAAATTACCTTTTGATATTGTGTTTGAAAACGATGAACTGGTGGCGGTAAACAAACCTTCGGGTATGCTTACTTTGCCCGATAGGCACGATGGCGAATTGCAATCGCTGCGTGGTTTATTACAGGCAAAATATGGGCACATTTTTGTTATCCACCGGCTTGATAAAGACACCAGCGGCGTGATTGTTTTTGCAAAAGATGAGGTAACGCACAAATACATGTCGCAATTATTTGAAGGAAGAAGCATTGAAAAAATTTACCTGGGCCTGGTGCATGGAAATCCCGAGCCACCATCTGGAAGCATCCATGAAGCTATTTCGGAGCATCCCGCTAAAAATGGCACCATGGTTATTCATCATAAAGGGAAAGCATCGCATACCGATTACGAGGTAGTGGACAACCTGGGAAAATTCAGCCTCGTATCTTTTAATATTCATACAGGCCGCACCCACCAAATAAGAGTGCATAGTAAATTTCTTGGCCATCCCATTGCATGCGATCCGTTGTATGGTGATGGCAAACCCGTGCTGGTTTCTTCTTTTAAAAAGAAATTTAAACTGAGTAAAAAGGAAGAAGAAGAAAAACCCATTTTAGCAAGACTTGCATTGCATGCACACCGCATTTCGTTTACTGATGCGCATGGACAGGCACTAAGCATTGAGGCTCCTTTAGCAAAAGATATGCGGGCATTGATTGCGCAGCTGAAGAAGTAAAACCCCAACCACTAAAGGGGAGTATCTTAACCTTATTGTGTAGAAAAATATCTGCAAGTTCCTGCCTACATAAATCACACACCATACATCAGGTATCAACAAATCAATAAGCTACTTCCATTAAAAAAAGTCCATGCGGTGGCGCAGAGAAATCGGCCTTCGCACAATTTTTTGCGTCAATAATTTTTGCGAAATCTTCCAGCGAAATTTTACCGCGGCCAACCTGAAGTTGGGTAGCAACCAATGCACGAACCATGCCCCGCAAAAAACGGTTTGACTGCACTTTATAAACCAGCATATTCCCCTCCACTTCCCATTCGCTTACACTAAGCTTGCAAAGCTTGGTATGGGTTTGTGTATTGCGTTTACTGAACGATGTGAAATCCTGGTATTGCATCAATAATTTCGCTGCGCCATTCAGTTTATCAACATCTAATTTATAAGGATAATGCCAGCAAACATCTTGCGCAAACACATCTTTATGCTGGCAGATGTAATAATAATACAGGCGATGTTTTGCATGAAAACGACTGTGCAAATCATCACTTACGCTGTAAATACGTTTGATAAAAATATCGTTCGGCAATATTGCATTCAGGTTATAAAGATGCTTTTCATCGATGGCAATATCAGCATCAAAATGAAAATAATTTTGCCTTGCATGAACGCCGCTGTCCGTTCTGGAAGAGCCGGTTAATTTAATCGCTTGCCTGTAAAAAACCAGTAACACTTTTTCAATTTCCAGTTGTACAGTAGGTGCATTATCCTGCACCTGGAAGCCTGCATAACGACTGCCCTTGTAACTAAGCTCCAGGAAAAAACGCATGATAATTTATGAATGATGAATGCAAGCTAAAGCCGGTGCATTATTAAAAAACATAGCTGTTAAAAAAACTTATCGCAATAAAGCATTAAATCGCCTGATATAATATTGATCCTTTAACAGATCTGCGAGTTGCTTATAATTTTGCCAATCGTAGGTATATTCATATACCTGGTCAAGAAAGTTATATCGGGACGGATCATCTAAAAACAACACGCATAAATTGCCTACCTGCGATGTAGAAAAACATTTTTCTTTAAACGTTTTTTTAGCAACTAAAATCATTTCAGACACGTCGTCGTTTGCCACCATCTTTTTACGAAGACTGAAAAAATCTTTTTCCGTTGCTGTTTGTTTACAGGCAGGATTTCCACCGGTTGACACAGCTGACGATGGCGCAGCAGCAATTGTTACAACCGGAACGGCAACTATTTTTGTATTGCTGTTATTAGAAGTTAAGCCTGATTCGCTTTTGGTTTTGGCACCGGTATCTGCAGCCGCTGTAACAACACTATCGGTAGCAGGTTTGGCTATTATCGTATCGTTCTTTTCAACTTTATTAACCGTAACCGCACCGCTGGTATCGGTCTTCAATTCCATATCAAGAAATTTTGGCGTGCCTGCTACAGCCACACCTGTAGTTGCAGCAACAGCAGTACTGACAACTTTTTTGTCACTGGAATCAGGAAGATTTTTTTGAACCGGTGCAGTTTCAGTTTTTGTAACCAGGGTATCATCAACAGCCTGCATCTGTGGCTTAATTAAAGTGTCAGTAACCGGCGCAGCAGCGACTTTTAATGACTCCCTTTTCGCTAGTACCGAATCAAGTGTCACTTTCTCTTTTTCTGCTGCTGCCGCAACAACAATGGGGACACCTATAACAGACAAAGATGCAGTGTTAGTGCTTGTCTCTTTTAATGCAGGCGATTCGGCTTTAATTTCTGAAACTGTGGCGACTTTTGCATTTTCATCGGCGATGGCCAACGCTATGCTATCTTTTTGTAATTGTTCCTGCCTGGCAGTAACCGCTTTAATTGAATCGGCTGATTGTAACGCGTCAAGCTGTGCCGCCACCAATGCTAAAGAGTCTGCTCTTTTTTCAGTTTCCGCTTTTTGCAAAGCCTCTGCTGCTTTCAATTTATTTGCATCAGTACTACTCATTAAAACAGCAAGGCTTTGAAGATTGAAAATCCCCCACCCTTTTTCGCCAAAATCTTTCACCAAATATCCCTGGTCGTTTCCATTGATTTTAATCTCAAAATCATGCACGACACTCGTTCCCGGAAAACCAATTTTTACCAGGTAAGTGCTATCGACAAGTTTAGAAAGAATGATATAACCTATGGAAGAAGAAGAAATATTCTTACCATTAATATTTACATAAAATGGTTGCTGGTTATCGGTTTGCAGGTATACAAAATATGTTTTTTGAGAATTTACCTTTGTGCCAAAAATTAAAATGCTGCAAAGCAATAGTATTAGAAACCGGTTCATTTTGGTTATGGTCATAGGCTGCAAACCTACAATAATTGTAAGGATAGGTAAAAATGGCTTTGTTAAAACCCTGTAGAGACGCAATGCATTGCGTCTCTACAGGGTTACGCCAGAATTTCTTCAATCAGGTTCAATTCATCATCGCCAAACTGGTAATTTTTTAAACAGGAAATGGAATCCTGCAACTGCTCAGGCTTGCTTACGCCCAGCAAAACCGAGGTTACACGTTTATCTTTCAATATCCACGACAGCGCCATTTGCGCCAGGGTTTGTCCACGCTGGACGGCAACTTCGTTCAAACGCTGTATTTTATTAACGAGTGCGGGGGTAATAGTTGACTCCTGCAAAAAGCCGGTTGACTTATGCGCTCTCGAATCTTCGGGAATGCCTTTCAGGTATTTGTTGGTGAGCAGCCCCTGGGCCAATGGCGAGAATGGAATACATCCCACGCCTTCTGTTTCCAGCACATCCAGCAGGCCGCCCTCCACCCATCTTTCAAACATGGAGTATTTAGGCTGATGGATGAGGCATGGCGTACCCAGGCTTTTTAAGATCTGTATGGCACTGGCCGCATCTTCTTTCTGATAATTGGAAATGCCAGCGTACAAAGCTTTGCCCTGTCTTACTATCAGGTCAAGGGCCATCATGGTTTCTTCCAAAGAAGTATCGGGGTCGGGCCGATGACTGTAAAATATATCCACATAATCAAGGCCCATTCTTTTCAAGCTTTGGTCAAGGCTGGCAACCAGGTATTTTTTCGATCCCCATTCGCCGTAAGGTCCGGGCCACATCAGGTAACCGGCTTTGCTGGAAATAATCAATTCATCGCGATGAGCACTAAAGTCTTTTTTCAAAAGTTGCCCAAACATTTCTTCGGCCGATCCTGGAGGCGGGCCATAATTATTGGCAAGATCGAAATGTGTGATGCCGCTATCGAATGCCATTCGAAGTAGTTTGCGGCAATTCTCCTGAACATCAACGCCGCCAAAGTTGTGCCATAGCCCAAGCGAAACGGCAGGCAGCCTGATCCCGCTTTTGCCACATCGGCGGTATTCCATATCAATATACCGTTCGGTATTGGGTAAATATTGCATCGTTAAAAAATTTGGCGTAAGTACGTTATTGATTTTCAAGCTGGCAAATTTAAATGGCAGTATTTAAGAATTTTAAATCATGACAAAAGTCATATACCGGGTTGATAGCTGTCATTAACCTCCCATAAGGCCACGGATAGTTTTGCGGGTAAAATACCGGCAATGTCTGCCATTGATTTTATGAACGTACAAGAACTCACTCCTGCTGAAATATGCAACCTATTACAGGCCGACTACTACGACGTCATAAAAACAAATCTGAAAAAAATACAGAATTACTCAGAAATGCCTGAAGGCAATGATGAAGAAATGGAACAGGCAGGTTTGCTGATATTGCTATTTGCAAAGTTGGAAGATGAAACGCAGCAAATGATGCGTAACGATGAACTCATCATTTTTCCATTGATACGAAACGATGAGCAAAAAAAATCGTGTGGCGCAACAAAGATGCCTATAGATATGATCCAGCAAATGCATAAAAAAATTATGACGGTGCTGGAAAAAATTCGCCAGGTGCTAAACAACTACCTGCCAAAACCCAATTGGGAAGCGGAACTTTTAGAAACCAGTAATAGCATGTTTAGGTTGGAGCAGCAATTACAGCAAGCCATCTACTTAAAAGAAAACCAGTTGCTGCACAAAGTCAAAGACAGGTTTAACCAAAAATGTTCGGGCAATTGCAAAAAATTAAAAGAATAAAATACTTTATATAAAAAGCTATTGAAAGCTGCAAATACTACACAACAATAACAGCTTTCAACTTTAAAAACTACTTAACTAATGTCGTTGCAACATAGCTCCGGAAGCGGGCAGGGACCTTTAAATGCCTCACTTAAAAATACCGGAAACGCCTGCTTTCATTGCGGCGAAACTGTACCTGCACAGGCCATAATTAGCTTTGATGATAAGGCATTTTGTTGCGCCGGCTGCAAAACAGTTTACCAAATTTTAAGCAAAAATGGCCTTTGCGAGTATTATGATTACGCCGAAACACCCGGCATTAATCAACGGCAGGCAGTCAGGGAAAACAAGTATGCTTTCCTGGAAGATAAATCGATAAGAGACCAGCTAATTCAGTATGCCGACGGCGATACGGTGCAGGTTGTTTTCTACCTGCCCCAAATACATTGCAGCAGTTGCCTTTGGTTGCTGGAGCATTTGCAAAACCTGCATGCCGGCATTATAAGTAGCCGGGTCGATTTTAATAAAAAAGAAGTTACAATTCAATATAACGAAAGCCTGCTTGGATTAAAACAATTGGCCGAATTGCTTACAAGCGTGGGTTACGAACCACATATTAGCCTAAACAGCCTGGATAAAAAGCCCAAAAAATATTACAACCGCCAGCGCCTATACAGGCTTGGCGTTGCGGGTTTCTGCTTCTCCAATATAATGATGATGAGCTTCCCTGAATACTTTGGTATGAAGGGCGTAAAAGAAGCTTTCGACATTGCTCCCATGCTGCGTAACCTGATCCTTCTGTTAAGTTTACCCGTTTTATTTTACAGCGCACAGGAGTTCTTTAAAAGCGGCTGGAGCGGTTTAAAACATGGCTTTCTTAATATTGATGCGCCTATTGCATTAGC
>JBKJNG010000232.1:0-3126 GCA_046596065.1 Phnomibacter sp.
GGCAGTATAAAACCATAGTTGCAGTTTGATCGCCAATTAATTTTTGTGATAGAAATACAGGGTGCCTGGTGACCAAAGCGTTACAAATTTTTACAGTCGCCACCAAAAAAGATAGCGTTTAGCCCTTATTAAAAAAATATTAAAGGCTGACTGGGTTTTTTGTAAAAAAAAAGCCTCCCCAGGACAAGATGTTAATTGACTTATATAGCTTGTTTGTAGTAAAAATAACAGGACATTTACCAACTGTAACAAAAAAAGCCGTAAACCAGGGTATTAAAGTATTTCGATTGTTTAATCCACTTGAAACCCCCAATTTTGCCGCCATTCAAATAACTTGATCACAGAGGAGAGACATGGGACTTTTTAATTTTTTTACACAGGAAATAGCAATGGATCTGGGTACAGCAAATACCCTTATTATACATAACGACGAAATAGTGGTGAATGAGCCTAGTATCGTAGCGCTCAATCGAAACAATCCTAAAGAAGTACTGGCAGTTGGCAAAAAAGCCCTGCTGATGCACGAAAAAACGCATGAAAGCATTCGCACGGTAAGGCCGCTTAAAGACGGTGTAATTGCCGATTTTAATGCAGCTGAGTTAATGATCAGGGAGATGATCAAAAAGATCTACCCCAAAAAACCTTTGTTCCCGCCAAGCTGGCGCATGATGATCTGTATTCCCAGCAGCATTACCGAAGTAGAAAAACGTGCGGTTAGAGATAGTGCCGAGCAGGCAGGCGCAAAGGAAGTGTACCTGATTCATGAGCCAATGGCTGCCGCACTGGGTATTGGCATTGATGTGGAGGAACCAGTTGGAAACATGATTATCGACATTGGTGGCGGCACAACCGGTATTACGGTTATTGCCCTGGCTGGTATAGTTTGCGACCAAAGTATTCGTATTGCCGGCGATGAATTCACATCTGACATTATGGAGGCATTGCGCCGTTATCATAGCCTTTTAATTGGTGAAAGAACTGCAGAGCAGATCAAAATCCAGATCGGCGCTGCCATGAAGGATCTTGAAAATCCGCCCGATGATATACCCGTAAATGGTCGTGACCTGGTAACAGGCATCCCAAAACAGATTATGGTAAGCTATGCAGAAGTAGCTGAGGCGCTGGATAAAAGCATCTTCAAAATTGAAGAAGCCATTCTTAAAGCGTTGGAAACTACGCCTCCTGAGCTGGCGGCCGATATTTACCGTCGCGGTTTGTACCTCACCGGTGGTGGTGCGTTGTTACGTGGGCTGGATAAGCGCCTTGGCAACAAAATAAAACTACCTGTGCATGTAGCCGACGATCCACTGAAAAGTGTAGTAAGAGGCACAGGCCTTGCACTAAAGCATTATGACAAGTTTCCTTTTATTATGAGATAGGTAGATTACAGTGGTTGGTCGTTAGTAATTAACTGTTGGAAGAAAACTTCTTTTATTACTATTTACAACGGATAACGAACAACAGGATTTTTTTATTTAAATCATTGGTTGTAGAAATAAAAAGTCAAAAAAGCCTTTAGTTTCTGTACCAACCGGGTACTAACGACTAACTACCAACTTCTAACGACTAATTATCTTACTTGCGTAATTTATTCCTCCTCATACGAAGGTTTTCCGTTCTCCTGCTGTTTTTAATATTGCAGGTGCTAAGCCTGTCGTTGCTAGTAAAATACAATCGGAGCCAACAGGCAAAATACCTTGAACTTTCTTACGAGGTAACTGGTAAGATCAATAAACGGTACAACAATTTTACCCGCTTTTTTGGTTTGAATGAAAACAACCGTTTGCTGTCTGAAGAGAACGAACGGTTGCATAATCTTTCTTCTGCCAACTTTACTTCCATCGATAGCTCAGCCCGGCTGGTTGCCGATACAACCGTAGAGGATTCCACGCGGCTCATCCGTAAATTTCTCTGGCGCAGTGCCCGCATTATTAATAATTCGGTTAGCGGTCAAAGCAACTACATCACGCTGGAAAGAGGCCATAAGCAAGGGGTTGAGCCTGATATGGCCGTAATGGGACCGGGCGGTATTGTTGGTAAAGTAACCGATGTAAGCGATAATATGAGCATTGTAATGAGCCTGCTGCATCGGAAAAGTGTAACCAGTGTAATGCTGAAAAATGGCAGAACAACCGGTATCCTCGATTGGAATGGCGAAAACCCTGCCTTGCTGCAATTGAAAGGTGTTCCGAAAAGCACCGATCTGAAAGTGGGTGATACAGTACTTACCAGCAATATTTCACTTAACTATCCACCCGGTTTAATGGTTGGTACTATTGCTAAAGCAGTAAAAGAAACAGCGGGCAATAATTGGATCCTGGAAGTAAAACCAGGCTCTAATTTTTATACCCTTCAGTTCGTTGAGGTGATTGAGAACCTTTTGAAGGACGAACAGGAGGAACTGGAAAACAGGGCAAAGAAGAATAAGGAATAGAGATAATAGATGATGGATAAAAGATGATAGAAAGTAAACACAACCATTGACCACTCACGACTCACGATTCACGACATGAGCGAACCGATAAAACAAATAATAAGATTCACCTTCTTTATACTGGTGCAGGCGCTGGTGCTTAGTCATATGCCGCCTGTTCATCGTTTTATTACGCCTTACCTCTACTTTCTTTTTATACTTTGGCTGCCTTTTTATACCAGCCGCGTTTGGGTACTGCTTATTGGTTTTATAACCGGGTTTGCATTGGATATGTTTACAAAAACACCCGGTTTACATGCATCGGCCTGTTTGGTGGTTGCTTTCCTGCGGCCGTTTTTAATTACCCTGCTGGTGCCACGCGAAACAAAAGAATTAACCCTTGGCAGTCCCGGTATAAAATCAATGGGTGGCGCTTCTTATGCTGTTTATGTTGTGTTATTAACCCTGTTTCATCATACCTGGATTGTGATGCTTGAAACCATGCAATACCCCAGCTTTGGTTACTTTTTTGGAAAAATATTTTTCTCAGGCTTAGTGAGCCTGCTGTTAATTCTTGTTACTGAAATGCTTTTCAGACCGATAAAAAAATCGGGCGGCAATTATAATCGCTGACAGATCCGATAGTTGGTATTCTTTATTTTTCAGGATGGATAATTTGGATGCAATTGAAAGGCTCAAATATTTTACAATGG
>JBKJNG010000268.1:0-7820 GCA_046596065.1 Phnomibacter sp.
CCTTTTTTAATCTGCGGTATTAATGCAAATGAAAACAACGAACTGTATGTAATGTGAATTTTGAACACCATGAAAGGATCGCATGGTGTAGTTTATAAAATTGTAAAGGAATAAACAAGTCGCAACCCAATTAAAAGATCAATCAATTCACGTTCAAAAATAAAAAAATGAAATCATCAATTGTAACGGGTGCAAACAGAGGTATTGGACTTGAAACAACTTTGACATTGGCAAGAGCAGGCTACAGGGTTTTTGCAACCATGCGTAGTCCCGCAAAGGCCGGGGCTTTAAAGCAAAAGATTGAAGACGAATCTTTAAACATAACTATCGCTGAAATGGATGTGGATTCGGATGAATCGGTTAAAAGCTGTATAGAGGCCATTCTACAGGAAAATGGCTCGATTGATGTACTGGTAAACAATGCCGGTATTGAGCGCCACGGCGCCATCGAAGAATTGACCATGGAGGATTTTAAAGCGGTTATGGAGACGAATTATTTTGGCGTGCTCCGGTGCATCAAAAACGTACTGCCGCAAATGCGAAAAAACCGCAATGGCTGTATTATTAATGTAGCGAGCATTGCAGGTAAAATTGCAAACACACCGTTGGGTGCCTACTGTGCCAGCAAGTTTGCGCTGGAGGCAGTTAGTGAATCCCTGGCACAGGAAGTAAAACCTCATAATATCAGGGTAGCAATTGTGGAACCCGGGATTATTAATACTGATATGGCATCAAATATCACTGTAAGCGACAATTCCATTTATCCGCAGACAAAACGCTTTGCAGGCCTTTTTGCTGCCTCACTGCAAAGGCCTGTTCAACCAACCCTCGTAGCAGAAAAGATTTTGGAAATAGCAAATAACGGGACCTGGCAATTGCGGCACCCGGTTGGACCTGATGCACTACCCTTTCTGCATTGGCGGGCATCCATGACGGATGAACAATACGTGGACTGGAATGCAGCAACCAATGAGGAATGGTATGCCGCTGTTGAAAGCACTTTCGGGTTGAATGCAAGACAAGATTAATTGCAGGCTAATCAATATGCAGGAAATCCATTTCTATTTAATGTACTGCTGAAAAGCCGATTGCGGAGCATAGCTAAATGCCTTTTTTATAGGTTTCTGATTATTTATACCCTTAGTTTTAAATAGTACATACGCATATACCAATTTAAATATCAACCAAACATGGCCGTTAAAAAAACAGATGAAGGCTTAAAACGTGTTATCGGAATTCCAGGCTTATCACTTAACATTATTAACAACACAATAGGCGCAGGTATTTTTGCATTACCCGCAATTGTTGGTATTGAATTGGGTTCATTTGCGGTATTCGGATATTTATTTTGCGGGATCATGCTGGCCACTATTATGCTTTGCTATGCAGAAATTGGCTCCCGTGTTACATCTGCTGGCGGTAGTTATGCATATGTAGAAGCTGCATTCGGAGGCTTTGCCGGATTTATCGTAAACTGGTTGTTCGTTTTTGGCTGGAGCATTTTAGGAGACGCTGCGCTATTGAATATTGTTACTGATTCACTGTCAGTAATTTTTCCTGTTTTCTCAAATCCCTGGCTGCGGGGTTTATTATTTTTTGTGTTGATCGGATGTATGGTATTGATAAATATTCGTGGCGCAAAACAAGGTGTTGCTTTTGTAAAAATGATCACCATCATAAAACTGTTACCGCTTATTGGTATCATCATCTTCGGTTTTGGAAAAATTAATACCGCCAACCTGCATTGGGAAAATTTACCATCTGTCAAAACATTTGGCAACACAGCGCTTGTTTTATTTTTCGCATTTGCCGGGTTTGAAACCGCACTTGGGGTAAGTGGCGAAATAAAAAATCCAAAGCGCACAGTACCAATGGGTATTTTACTGGGAGGTGTTTTGGTGCTTAGTATGTATTTACTACTCCAGGCAGTAACGCAGGGGGTATTAGGCACACAAATGGAAGCAGTTAAGGATGCACCGTTGGCCGCGGTTGCAGAAAGAATTATTGGTTCAACAGGGGGAATCATACTACTTGTCACTGCGGCTATTTCCTGTTTTGGAGCAGTGTTTGGTGATGTGCTCAACACGCCCCGCTTGTTATTTGCTGGTGCTAACGATGGATTGTTTCCTAAGTTTCTTGGTAAGGTTCATCCAAAATTTGCAACACCCTACTACGCGATCATCAGCTTTGCCGCATTAATTTTTATCTTTTCTATTTCCGGAGGATTTAAACAATTAGCCGTACTCGCCAGTGCTGCGATATTACTTATTTACCTCGCTGTTATTTTAGCCACCATTAAGTTAAGAATAGTGAAGCAAGATGCTGCTGAAAAAACATTCAAAATGCCGGGTGAATTGATCATTCCATTTATTGGTATTGCTGCCATTGTTTGGTTACTTACCGGTTTGAGTAAATGGGAGATCTTGTCAACCCTGATTTTTCTAGCGGTTGTAAGTATGATTTATCTTTTTACGAAGAAATTTCAAAAAAAAATATTAGTGGCAAATATGGCTACTGAATAATAGCACTTAGTTTTTAGTATTGATAAATTTGATATTAAGCGTACCCAACCAAGGCTGTAAACTGCGAAAGATGCGCCTTTTTTGTTGTCGGATGAACCATTGAAAATTAAATAAAATTATGTCCGGCAAAAAAACATTTCCAGGCCCAATTCCTATCATAATGGGGGTTATTGTACTTGCTGCTATTTGCACCTGGTTTTTACCGGCCGGACAGTATAATAAACTGTCATTAACTGGTAACGCATTTACGATTACCTCAGAAACCAGCGACGTAAAATTGCCGCTTACCCAAACCACGCTGGATAGTTTGGGAATTCAAATCAGAGTGCAAAAATTTATTGATGGCGATATCCGCAAACCAATATCTGTACCCGGCACATTTAGCAAACAGAAAAGAAACCAGCAGGGATTGCTGGCGATCTTACAGGCACCCATTAAAGGAATCGTTGATAGTATAGAGATCATCTTATTTACGCTGATCATAGGGGGCTTTATGTTTGTGTTTAATGAGACTGGCGCCATGGTAAAAGGAATAACCTGGCTTACACATACCATGAAAGGCCGTGAGCACTGGCTCATCGCTATCCTTACCACTGTTTTTTCATTTTTCGCCGCGTCTTATGGCATGGCAGAAGAAGCGCTGGTATTTTACCCCATTTTAGTACCACTTTTCCTCGCAGCCGGCTATGACCTGCTGGTTCCTTTTGCCATTATTTTTGGCGGCACATCCGTTGGATGCATAGCCGCATTTTCAAATCCATTTTCAACCATTATTGCTTCCAATGCGGCAGGCATCAACTGGATGGATGGAATGGCTGAAAGATTGATCCTTTGGGCTGTTATTACTGCATTACTTGTTTGGTATGTATTACGTTATGCAGCCAAAATAAAAAAAGACCCAACTACTTCACTGGTTTATCAAATTGATGGAGAAGTAAAGCCAATTTATCAAGTAAAAATCAGCGATCAGATCACCACTCCCAAACTGCATTGGAAAATAAAACTATTGCTGCTAATTTATGTAATGACCTTTTTAACCATGATTGGAGGTGTGGTGTTTTTAAAATGGTGGACATTGTAAATGTCTGCACTCTTCCTCGGTTCTTCCATCCTGGTTGCAGTAATAACCGGTATTAATGAAAAAATATTTATTGAGGAATTTATAAAAGGATCACAAAGCTTGCTTTCGGTTGCTTTTATTATTGGGGTGGCTAGGGGCGTTACCATTATTTTGAACGAAGGACATGTAAGCGATTCCATTTTGTTTGCCACTGCAAATTTAGTAACGGGTATACAGCCTGCCTTCTTTATTATTTTACTGTTGCTATTTTATATCGTTTTTTCACTTTTTATACAATCAACCTCCGGTATGGCCGTATTAACCATGCCCATCATTGGTGCATTAGCCATCATGGTAAACATACCGGGAAGGGAAATTGTTAACTCATATATGTACGGTATGGCAATTATGTCGCTCGTTGCACCAACCGGCCTGGTATTGCCATCGCTGGCCATGGTAAATATTAGTTTAAAAACCTGGTTGAAATTTATCACTCCACTGATCATCATATACACCATTTTATGTATAGCGGCGCTATTAATCGGAACCTGCTGGTAGCCTGGTTATTATACCCGGATGGGAGCACACTATAAATTAAAAAAACACGATAAAAACATGAAGCTCATTGTACTCCTTTTGTCATTTTGTTTAGTTGGTAAATACACAGCGAGGTGCCAGGTAATTGATGTGCACATGCATTGTTATACCGAAAAAGATTTCTGGGTTGGCGTAGCCAGGAATGGTTTGGCATCAAGCAAAACTGCGAATGAACATCTTGCCCAGACCATTAAAAAAATGGATGAACACAACATAGCATACGCAGTGATTTGCGGAACAATGGAGAGTGTAGAAAAATACACAAAGGCCGATAAAAGGTTTATCCCGGGCTACCAGGACTATGGCGATACACTGATGCCTATTGAACAATTTGAAGCGTTTGTAAAGGCTGGAAAAATAAAAGTTTTTGGAGAAGTGATGGCCGTTTACAAAGGGAAAACATTGGCTGATTCAAGCTATCAACCTTACTTAGCGATCTGCGAGAAATATGGCATTCCTGTGGCCTATCATTCAGGTGGAAGTTTCCCTAATGCACAACAACTGGGCTGGCCCAATTACCGCATAAAACTCGGCGATCCTTTTTTAATTGAAGATGTGTTGGTGAAATATCCAAAACTAAAATTGTACTTAATGCATGCAGGTGAAAATTTCTATGAAAACACACTTCGAATGATGGACGGCTATCCCAACCTGTATGCGGACCTCGGCGTTGAAATGTGGCTGCATTCCATGACAAAAGATTTTGCGATAAAATTTTTGCAATCAGCAAAAAAGTATGGCGTAATTGATAGAGTTATGTTTGGTTCAGATCAAATGGTGTGGCCGGAAGCCATCACAAGTTCAATTAACTTTTTAAATGCATTGGATTTTTTAACTAAACCAGAAAAAGAAATGATCCTTTATAAAAATGCGAAGAAATTTCTCGGAATTAAGAATTGATGATGTAAAGCAGTTTATTAAAACTAACACACTAAAAAATATTAGAGAACTTTATTAACAATGATCGATTAAGCTCATTAAAAAAAGAGATGATACTCTTCAACCATAAATTATGTTGCACACAATAAAAGTACGATTTTTAGCTTTTTCATTTTGTAGTTTGATGATATTGTCTTCAACTGCGCAATCGATTTTACCTCCAATTATTGTATGGCATGGGAAAAGTGAATCGTTAATTGCAAAGCCAAATAACCCATGGATAACACCCGCGGAAAAATCAGGTTTTGAAACAACCCCGGATTATAACGAAACCATCAAGTGGTTTAAAAAATTAGCAACAGCTTCTCCACTTTTATCGATGATCTCCATAGGTAAAAGTGTGGAAGGCCGTGACATTTTTATGATCATTGCTTCAACAGAAAAAATGGTTACTGCAACCGCATTAAAAAATTCTCACAAACCATTACTGCTTGTACAGGCCGGTATTCATTCCGGCGAAATAGACGGTAAAGATGCTGGCATGATGTTGCTGCGTGATATCGCTTTTGGAAATAAAAAATCATTATTGGATAAAGTAAACTTTTTGTTCATTCCAATATTGAGTGTTGATGCGCATGAACGCTCTTCCCCGTACAACAGGCCTAACCAAAGGGGACCACAAAATATGGGATGGCGAACCAATGCACAAAACCTAAACCTGAACCGGGATTATGCAAAACTGGATACCAAAGAAATCAGGTCGGTTATAAAAGTGATCAACGATTATGATCCTGTTTTGTATATGGATATTCATGTTACAGATGGCGCCGATTACCAGTACGATATTACCTATGGTGGTATTGGAAAGCAAGGCTATTCCCCCGGCATCCGTAATTGGTTGGAAAACACGCATAAGACTTTTGTTGATAAAGATTTAACCGCCAACGGTCATATTCCGGGGCCATTAATGAATGCATTTAACGACCGGGATTTTTCGCAGGGGAATTTGGTAACATTTGGTGGGCCAAGGTTTTCAGATAGTTACGGCGACTCGCGGCACCTGGCTGCTATTCTCGTTGAAAACCACTCATTAAAACCCTACAAACAACGGGTGTTGGGTACTTATGTACTACTTGAAAGTACTTTAAAACTAATGGCATCAACCGGGCATTCATTAAAAGAAATTACTGACAGAGATAAAGCTGAAAGAGTAGCGAAAATACCTGCGGGATGGAAAATTCCGCAAGTGCAAAATGAAGTAAGCTTTGATTCGAGAACCGCGAAGAAAGACGTTGATGCAACTGCCACAGCTCCTGATAGCATGAACCTGTTGGGCATAGCGTCTGTTATCAATAAATCAACTGTGACCAATGCTGACTACGTAGAATGGCTGGGGAAAGCTATAACAAAAAAAATCCCTGATTACAAATCAACAGAGCCGATTGATTTTATCACGCGGCCAAAAGGTTATTGGGTGCCTGCATCCTGCGATGAAGTGATTGCAAGATTAAAAATGCATGGCGTTAAAATGACAACGGTCACTGCGCCCCGGGAAGTTGCTGTTGAAATGTACCGTATTAAAGACTACACATTCGAAGACGATAATCATAAGCTGCAACCTTTTGAAGGACATATCCAGGTGACCGCAACAACATCTACAGAAAGCCACAAACAATTATTCGCTGCAGGTTCTGTTTATATTTCAACTGACCAACCATTGGGTGATCTTGCCATGCTGCTGCTTGAGCCAATGTCTAAAGACTCTTATTTCAGCTGGGGATTTTTCCATTCCATTTTTCAACGTACAGAATATATTGAAGCCTATGTAATTGAACCAATGGCAAAAAAGATGTTGGATGAATCGCCGGAATTACGAAAAGCGTTTGAAGAAAAAAAGGCATCGGACATAGCATTTGCCAGTGATCAAAATGCAATACTTACCTGGTTTTACAGCAAAACAAAATTTTATGACGAACGCTATTTATTATACCCGGTAGCAAGGGAATTGTAAGTATAAATTAAACAGACTACATGAAAGGTATCATACTGTTGGTTAGCATTTTTTTAATACAGCAAACCCACGCACAATCTTATAAAAAAATTCACCGCAAAGCAATTGTTGCAGACACGCACAACGATATTTTGATGCTGGCTGCTGACAAAGGAATAGTTTTCGACCAGGACCTTACCGGCAACACACATACTGATTTAGCACGCTGGAAAACAGGAGGATTGGATGTACAGGTATTTTCTGTGTATTGCGATGGTGATGTAAAAAATCCGTTCGCATTTGCCAACAGGGAAATGGATAGTCTTGATGCTGTGATAGCACGAAATCCTGGTGAAATTGTAAAAGTGGCCAACTATGCGGAACTTATAAAAGCAGTGAAGCAACATAAGATTGCTGCAATGCTTGGTGTGGAAGGTGGTCATATGATTGAAGATGATTTATCTAAACTGGATTCACTGTACAAACGTGGTGCAAGATATCTAACGCTTACACATAACATTGCGCCTGCGTGGGCCACAAGTGCTAAAGACGAAAGCACAAACCCTAACCTTGCGCACAAAGGACTTACCGAATTTGGGAAGCAGGTTGTGCAGCACATGAACCAGCTCGGGATAATGATAGATGTAAGTCATGCCGGCGAACAAACATTTTGGGATGTGATAAAATTTACGACGAAACCAATTATTGCGTCACACAGTTCGGTGTACAATCTTGTGCCGCACCGTCGCAATCTAAAGGATGACCAAATAAA
>JBKJNG010000488.1:0-5854 GCA_046596065.1 Phnomibacter sp.
GATAGCAGCCTTCCACAAAAGGCTGCTGGCCTGGTTTGCTGATCTCATGATACTGCTATTATACGCAAGGGGCATGAAATTGTTTTTGCAGGAAGCCTTTGTTTTTAAAGACAATAACTACCCAATTGGTCTTGATATTTTTTTGGTGACCATCCCCATGTTGTTTTATCACCTGCTAATGGAATCGATTTTCCAGGGGCAAAGTTTTGGAAAACGTGTTGCAGGGATAAGGGTTATTAGCCTGGAAGGCGGTGAACCAGATATTGGGCAGTACCTGCTCCGCTGGATTTTGCGGGTATGGGAGTGGCCGTTGGTTTTTGGCTTTGTTCAAATGCATTCTTTAGGCCTTTATTTCCAGGTGCTGGCAACAGGCTTGTCTGGTTTGCTGGTGGTTATTATTATCGCTGTAACAAATAAAAGCCAGCGCCTGGGCGATCTTGCTGCAGGAACTACCGTTGTGGAAACCCGTTACAAATACTCGTTGGCTGATACCCTTTTCCAGGATGTGGTTGCAGTGGATTATAAGGTTGTTTTTCCCGATGTTATGAAGCTGAGCGACAGAGACATCAACGCGATTAAAACAGTGCTTAAACAGGCACAAAATAACAGCCGCTACGATACTGCGCACCGTGTTGCAAACAAAATTAAAGAAGTGCTTAAAATTGAAAGTGATATGGATGTGCACGACTTCCTTGAAAAGTTATTGGCCGATTATAATTTTCTGGCAACAAAAGATGCATAAATCTCTTTTAAAAATCATAGGGTTAGAAACATAAATACAGAGAATATTCATTCAACAGGCTGTTATTGTAAACAGAATGGGTGCATGTACGGTTAGTTTTTGCTTGCTTCAACAATCGATCAAATCCGTTGTTACTTTTAACATCAATTACATTATATGGGAATTTGGCGGCAGATATCAGAATATCTCTACATTAAAAAACGTGATCCAAACGAGGAAAGAACCCAATGGATGAAATACATGCATGGTATTAACCGCATCTCAATTTTGTTATTCCTGTTTGCACTGCTGGTTATGCTTATTCGTGCATTTGTAAAGAAGTAGGGAAATGAAAGTTGGTAAATGAGGAATGCATTTAATCAATTACTAACCTGCATCATGACAGATTACATAGTAAGATTTGATTACGGGTTTAATTGTAATATACACTACAAATTATTGAATTGCCGATGAAGTGATACAATCACACCGCCATATTTTATTCTTTGGCTGGTTAACAGAAAAAAATGCTGCTGCTAAAGAGACCAACATTTAAAAAAGTTTGCTCATGCCTTTGATTTTATTAAATCAATAATTAAGGAAGCTGCTTTTTCTGATGGATTTCCATCGCTGCTTAAAACAGTGTGCAGGGTATTGTAATCGGCTTTTATTCGGTTGATATATACTTTGTCGAATAATAACTTTTGTAGTTCAGCGGCAATCATTGTACTTGTCATATCATGCTGTATCAGTTCGGCTACTACCTGCTTATCCATTATAAGATTTACCAGCGAAATATATTTTATTTTAATAAGCCTGCGGGCTATTTGGTAGCTGATGTTACTGCCTTTATAACACACCACTTCGGGTATGCCAAACAGGGCAGTTTCAAGCGTTGCAGTACCGCTGGTTACAATGGCGGCAGCGGCAACTGATAAAAGGTCATACGTGCGGCCTTTAACCGCCGTGACATTATTGTATGGCGCTAAAATTGGTTCGTAAAAATCATCTTCAACAGATGGTGCTTTTGCTACCACAAACTGGTGCGTTGTAAATTGAGAAGCAACCTTCAGCATTTCAGGAAGTTTAACCTGTATTTCCTGCTTGCGGCTTCCGGGTAATACGGCAACAATAGGTTTGTTGTTTGCAATGGTTAATGGCTGCGGTTGGTATTGATCAATAACGGTAACCAGTGGGTGCCCGACATAATTTACCGGCCATTGCCATTTTTCTGCATAATAGTCTTTTTCAAAAGGTAATATCACCATCATCAGGTCGATACAGGTTTTCATCTTTTTCACACGGTTGGCCTTCCATGCCCATACCTGCGGCGATATGTAAAAAGCTATTTTAAATCCTTTCTTTTTTGCCCAATCGGCGATGCGTAAATTAAAACCAGGATAGTCGATCAATACCAAAACATCCGGTTTGAAATCTTCAATGTCCTGTTTGCAAAACTTCAGGTTATTTAAAATTGTGGACAGATTTTTTACCACTTCAGCAAAGCCCATAAAAGCAAGGTCGCGGTAATGCTTTACAAGTGTAGCACCGCTTGCCTGCATCATATCTCCACCCCAGCAACGTATAGTTGCGCCGGCATTTTTTTTATAGATTTCTTTCAGCAGGTTACTGCCATGTAAGTCACCCGAGGCTTCGCCTGCAATTACATAATACTTCATGGCTTTATAAGTACTTAAATCAAATTAATGAAGGAGATCATTGAAAATTATCCAAAAAACTTAAGGAATATTGATGCTATGGCATACAATAAAGTAATGGAGAAAATGCCCTTTGCGGTTTGGTCGCGATGGGTATTAATGTATAACGTGAATAAGGCGATATTCAGCAGCAGGCATGGAATGGTAATGCCGGTTAACAAAGGTTTGTTTTTAGCCAATGCACTTAAATAGTCACCAAAGGAATAGACACGGAACCGGAGCAAATAATAACCTGCCAGGCTGATCAAAGGCGCTATAAAGCCAAGGATCAAACCAAGCTTTAAACTGTCTCGTTTAAAAATGTTTTGGACCACTTTTCCTCCAGTTGTTTTTTAAGGGTGTAATTAGTAAAATCAATCGAAACCGGCACAACACTCACAAAGTTGTGGTTAAGGGCCCATACATCTGTGTCTTCTCCTTTATCCATATTTACAAATTCACCGGTTAGCCAGTAATATTTTCCACCTCTCGGATCGCGGCGTTCATCGAAATCTTCCTGGTATTTGGCATAAGCCTGCCTGCAGATTTTAATTCCCGCTATCAGCTCTTTTTCTCCAATTGGAATATTTACATTCAGCAACATGTGCTTATCCTTAGGAGTTTCAAGTAATAATTGGATTACAATTTTTCTTACAATATCTCTTGCTGCGGTAAAATCTGCCTCCATGCTATGGTCCATCAGGCTAAAACCAACAGAGGGGATTCCCTCAATGGCCGCTTCCATTGCCGCAGACATAGTACCGCTATAAATTACATTTATTGAATGGTTGGGACCGTGGTTGATGCCGCTCAAACAAAGGTCCGGCTTACGTTTCAGCAGTTTGTCTACCGCCAGTTTTACGCAGTCAACCGGTGTTCCGGTAATTTGCCAGGCTTCTATATCTTCAAAAACATTCACTTTATTCATACGTAGCGGGTGACCAATCGTAATTGCGTGGCCCATACCGCTTTGCGGCTTATCGGGTGCAACAACAATAACATTCCCGAGGTCTTTTACTGCCATTACCAGGTTATGAATACCAGGGGCTGTCACGCCATCGTCGTTGGTAATTAATATGGTGGGGAGGTCATTATTTATTTCTGCCATAGTCCATTTTTTCTTGTTACAAAAATGATCAGATTTGACGGGATTGAAAAATATGCTTGACTCGTCAAGGTTGCATTAATATGATTTTTGTAAATCCCAATATTATTAGTATTTTGCGGCTAAATGTATTAGCTATGAGTCTGGCCGGTAAAAACATTAAATACCTGCGCAAATTGCGTGGATGGACACAGGAAGATTTTGCCAACAAAGTAAATATTAAGAGAAGCCTGGTTGGCGCTTATGAAGAGGAGCGTGCCGAGCCAAGGCTAGAAGTGGTGGAAAGCATCTGCAACATTTTTAAAATTGGTATGGAAGATGTATTCCTTAAAGATCTTTCGGAATCGGGTGAAAGTTATTTAGCCAAACGCAGGCGCTTAAAAGCTGGCAGCGAAAAATCGAACATCCAGTTTGTGCCTGTAAAAGCTGCGGCAGGTTATTTGGCTGGCTACAACGATCCGGAATTTATAGATGAATTGAACACTTTTACACTGCCCATGCTTGCCTCCGGCACTTACAGGGCATTTGAAATTATTGGCGATAGTATGTTGCCAACACCAAGCGGCAGCGTTATAGTAGGAGAGAAACTGGAAAGTTTTGATCACGTAAAAGCCAACCAAACGTATATAGTGATTAGCCGTACGGAGGGTATCGTATACAAGCGTATACAAAAACAGTCCAAAGCGAAGCTTGCCACCATTACTTTGGTAAGCGACAATCCTAATTACCCGCCTTATTCTGTAAATGCAGGTGATGTGGCTGAAATATGGCAGGCCCAAATGATCATAAGCCGTCCGCCAGAGAAACCTGTTTGGGATGTTGATCAGCTAAGCAACGTGGTGAATAGCCTTCAACAGCAGGTAGCTACCTTAAAAAAGCAGTTTAAATGAGAGATGTAGCAAAATAAAAAAACTCCCGGACCTTAAAAGCCCGGGAGTTTTTTTATTAAATGATGTTATAATCCTCAGATGATCAGCATCGCATCACCGTAAGTAAAGAAGCGGTATTTGTCTTTAATAGCTTTTTTGTAAGCTTCCATAACCAGGTCATAACCTGCAAAGGCACAGGCCATAATCAGCAGGCTGGTTTTTGGCAAATGGAAATTGGTTACCAAACTATCAGCAATATTGAATTCGTAAGGTGGATGAATAAACATGTTAGTCCAGCCTTCAGATGGTTTCAATAATTTTTCCGCTGTAAAAGAAGATTCCAAAGCACGCATAGTGGTGGTACCAATACTGCAAATTCGGTGTTCTTCAATTTTTGCCTTGTTTACAATTTTGCATGCTATATCATCTATGCGATAATATTCCGCATCCATTTTATGTTTGCTCAGGTCTTCCACTTCAATTGGGCGGAAAGTACCTAAGCCAGTATGTAATGTTGCTTCGGCAAAGCGAATACCTTTTATTTCACAACGTTTAATTAGTTCCCGGCTAAAATGCAGGCCTGCAGTTGGAGCTGCTACTGCGCCTTCATGCTTTGCATAAACGGTTTGATAACGTTCTTTATCCAGTTCGTCTGGTTTGCGTTTAATGTACTTTGGAAGCGGAGTTTCGCCTAAAACATCAAGCATTTGGCGGAATTCGTCATCGGTGCCATCCCATAAAAATTTGATGGTACGTCCACGGCTGGTAGTGTTATCAATAACTTCTGCTACCATTTCGTCGTTATCACCAAAGTATAGTTTGTTACCAACCCTTATTTTTCTTGCGGGATCAACAATTACATCCCATAAACGGTTTGGCTTGTTTAATTCACGCAGCAGAAATACTTCAATTTTAGCACCTGTTTTTTCTTTTCTGCCATACATACGGGCAGGAAAAACTTTGGTATTGTTTACCACAAAAACATCTTTGTCGTTGAAGTAATCAAGTATTTCGCGGAAATATTTGTTTTCCATCTGGCCGGTTTTACGGTCAATGACCATCATCCGGCTGTCTTCACGTTTCTTAATTGGATTTTGAGCGATAAGGTTTAGTGGGAGATCAAATTTGAACTGCGAAAGTTTCATACTGCTGAAAAAGTATTTTTTGCGCCGCAGATAACAAACCTTAAAATGAGTTTGCTTACAGAAAACTGTTTCGCCTGAACCTGGATTTTACCCGGTAATGCTATCGTGTTACGGCACGAGATTTAATTGGGGTGCAAAAGTAATGGCAAACAGGAATATTAGCAAAACTTGGGGATAAATCGGTTTCAAAGCTTGCTAATTTATCTGTTAAAATTGCAGGTGCCGCACTGTTACGCCATTATTTATTAATTGTTTTAGCGAATCAATGCCTATTTGAAGATGCCTTTCAACAAATCCGGCTGTTACTTTTTTATCAG
>JBKJNG010000640.1:0-3237 GCA_046596065.1 Phnomibacter sp.
ATTTAAATCATCTCCTGGCGCATATGTGTTTATTAGTTTTATAGTTGCTTTAATAGTACAGATTGGAAATAATGTAAAAGTTAATGGGCCGGACAATGAAAAATCCGGATATATGGACCAATAATCTGCACGATTTATCTTTGTTATTCTCTCTAGTTTATTGGAAGAAAAGGTTGCTTTGCCATCGGTGTTAGTCTGGAAAATTTTCGTTGAAAAATCGGTACATCCCGTATAAAAGTCATATTTGGTGCAATAGTCTAAACTAAGTTCTGCTCCATTCAACGGCTTTGCAGTAGATGCCTCCACCACCTCTATCGTTATTAAATTATCCGGCCCTGTAGTTAGTTTTTCCAAAGTTTTTTTGCAACCGGTGGTCGTTACAATAAGCAGGAATAAGCATCCAAAATTGTGGTTCATAAAGTTTTTTTAAATGGGTATAATAAATTGTGTGATTACAAATTCAGGCATGATAAGAGCAAGAAAAGAGGAGCCTGTTTAAAGGTGTATGGTTCATCTTTCATTTACCAAACTACATTCAACAACACACAAATATTCATCCCAACTCACAGGATGGCTGTTTGATATTAGAAACGCACTATTCTACTTGATATATTCGGTTTAGCCGAGTTCAATAGGAGGAATTATTACCTAAAAAGAAAATGAAGTTGTATTAATCGCTTATTTACATTTGATGCGAATTAAATGACTCGCAATAAAATTTCATTTGCATTAAATTCCCTATTATGATCAAAGATCTGTTTGCTATCGGCTTCGTTTTTACTGCTTCGATTTTTATGTATTCCTGTAATTCAACGTCCACCAGCCCAGCAGCCGAAGCTTCAAAAACTGATTCCGCTCAAAGCTATGTTCAGCAACGGCTTTCGGGGTTTGCATCTGTTAAATTAACGGCTGATTTATCGGGCCTTTCGGAAAAGGAAAAACAAATGCTGCCACTGTTAATTGAAGCGGCAAAAATTATGGATGAACTGTACTGGCAACAGAGTTACCCGGGCAATAAAGACAGCCTGCTGAATAGCATTTCTGATCCGGCAGCAAAAGAGTTTGCTATGCTCAATTACGGGCCATGGGATAAACTGAATGCAGATACGCCGATTATTACCGGCGTTGGTAAAAAGCCATTGGGCGCAGGGTTTTATCCGGTTGATATTACCAAAGACGAATTGGAAAAATCGGATGTAAAAGATAAGCATGGTCAGTACTCAATTATCAAAAGAGATGCTGCGGGAAAATTATATGCCCTTCCTTTTCACGAAGCATATAAACCACAATTGGAAAAGGCTTCTGCACTGCTAAAACAAGCTGCGGAATTAGCAGAAGATGCAGGGTTAAAAAAGTATTTGCAATTAAGATCAACTGCTTTGCTTACAGATAATTTTACTGCCAGTGACATTGCATGGATGGACATGAAAAACAATGGCATCGATGTAATTATCGGCCCGATAGAAAGTTATGAAGACGGTTTGTATGAAAGCCGCAATGCTTACGAAGCATATGTGTTGATTAAAGACAAAGAATGGAGCAAGCGCCTTGCGAAATATGTGGCGATGTTGCCTGAATTGCAAAAAGGATTGCCTATTGAGGAGAAGTATAAAAAAGAGTCACCGGGCACATCGTCGGAGCTGAATGCATACAACGTGGTTTACTATGCAGGTCATTGCAACAGTGGTGGAAAAACAATCGCTGTTAATCTTCCTAACGATGAAGAAATTCAAAAAACAAAAGGCACACGCAGGTCCCAGTTAAAGAATGCCATGCAGGCAAAATTTGATAAGATCATGATGCCGATTGCGAATGAATTGATCGAGCCATCGCAACTAAAACAAGTGCAGTTCGATGCTTTTTTTGCAAATGTAATGTTTCATGAAGTGGCACATGGATTAGGAATTAAAAGCACGGTGGATGGCAAGGGAACCGTGCGTGCCGCGTTGCAGGAACAGAGCAGTTGGCTGGAAGAAGCAAAGGCCGATATTCTCGGTCTTTACATGGTAACCAAACTGGTGGAAAAGGGAGAACTGGCCGGACCTATCGAAAATTATTATACCACTTTTATGGCGGGCATTTTAAGATCGGTGCGATTTGGTGCAGGGGAGGCGCACGGCAAAGCAAATATGCTGGCCTTTAATTTTTTCCAGGAAAAAGGCGCTTTTGAAAAAACAACCGATGGTCATTACAAAGTAAATTTTGAAAAGTTCCGCGCCGCAATGAATGATCTTAGCAACCTGATTCTTACGTTGCAGGGCAATGGCGATAAAGCAGGCGTGGCAGCTTTGCAAAAAGAAAAAGCATTGGTACAACCAGCACTCCAGGCCGATCTGGATAAGCTCCAAGCTAAAGGGATACCCGTTGATATTGTGTTTGAACAAGGAGCAGAAGTACTGGGGTTGAAGTAGGTTTGTGTAGTTGAAGCCTAAATACCTTTTATATGAATGATTAAATTTTAAGAGGTGGGTAAAGCTGTAACAGTACAAGTGAGTGACACAACGAAGATGATGAGTATTCCTGCAGCTCATCCCAAAACTGTATTTGTATTATATATTTCATTGAGCATTTGTATTTTCAGTGATCAATTACCTATTGGCTTTCCAAAAAATCAACCTGCCTCAAACTTACTACTCACTATTTACCATTCACTACCCCAGCCATAAATCAATGGGCTTTGCCACCAATGGATGAAAGGGCAGCATGATCTTTTTTCCTTGTGCTGCCGATGCGTATGCCGCATAAATTATTTCAAGCACCGCACGACCATCATCACCAGTAACAACGGGTTGTTTATCGTTTTGTACACAATCAATAAAATGCTGCAACTCGTGCGGGTAACCCTGGTTAAAAACTTCTTCAAAAACGGTAAAGCTCCAGCCTATAGTGGTATCGGCTTTTTCCATAGCGTAGCCATACCCGTTTTTGCTGTAAGCGATAGCAGCGTTACCCATAAAAAGATCGGCATATACCACGCCGCCGGTACCATACACTTCACTTTTATCGTCCATGCCGCCATGCTTCGCCCAACTATTTTCCGCTACAGCTGTAACGCCATTTTCAAATTCAATTATCACTACTGAGTTATCTTCTGCTTTTGTGCGGCCTTTGTGTAATACAGTGTTCATGGTTGCATACACGCTTACCGCTTTTGCATTGTTTAACATCCACCTGAACCATGCAATTGCGTGGCAACCCATATCCATTAAAACACCACCACCGGAAAGGTTAATATCA
>JBKJNG010000150.1:0-3254 GCA_046596065.1 Phnomibacter sp.
GTTATTTCTAAGGGAAGTACTATAAACGATGCTGATAAAAGAGCTTTGAAAGATGCCAAAAGCGGAAGAATTCCAAATATTTTATTGCTGAAAGCAAAATTGCTAAACGATGGAGGCTACCACCGGGAGGCATTGGTTATACTGGCTGGAAAAACCTCCAATGACTTTGACCGCGAAGAGGAGAAGCTTGAATTTATGTACCGCGTTGCCCGCATTTACGACGATCTTGATAAAACTGACGATGCATTAAAGGCTTACCAGGCAACCATTAATTTTGGAAGAAACCGAACCGAATACTATGCCGCAAGGGCTGCTCTGCAAACAGGAATGATCTACGAAAAACAAGGCAATTTTGTCAAAGCAATTGCCTGTTACCAGCAGTGTATTGATATGGATGATCACGATTTTAAAGATTCGCTGGATCAGAAAGCCAAAGCGGGTTTATCAAGATGCAAAGGAAAATAATCAACATCATTACATCATTTGTTCCTACAATAAACTACCATCTATCCATGCAAAAAATCATACTTGCCTCACAATCGCCCCGCAGAAAACAATTACTGGAATGGGCCGAAGTTCCGTTTGTAGTTATTACTGCAAACACGGCCGAACTCATTCCTGAAAACACACCGGTAAACGAAGTGCCAATACATATTGCAAGAGAAAAAGCATTGGTTGTAAAAAATAAAATAATCGAACGCACTGAAGGCAGACCTGTGGAAGAGGCAAACTTGCCAGTGCTTGCGGCTGATACCATTGTTGTATTAGGTGAAGAAATTATTGGCAAACCTGAAAATAGAAATCATGCTATTGATATACTTACAAGACTATCGGGCCAGCATCATAAAGTAATAACCGGCGTTATTATTTTACATGGCAATAAAGAAGTTGGTTTTTCTGATACTACAGATGTGTTGTTTCATGAATTAACGAGGGAACAAATTGAATTTTATGTAGATAATTACAAGCCTTATGATAAAGCCGGCGCCTATGCCATACAGGAATGGATTGGAGTAGTTGGTATTAAAAGCGTAAGCGGCGATTTTTATAACGTTATGGGTTTGCCGGTAAGCAGGGTTATAAGAGAATTGGAAAAATTAGAACTGCAAGCGTGATAGATTTTAATAAAGGAAAACGAAGGGCTACCAACCAGGGAGTTTATCGTCATTCACTTTTTTACAAAATGCTGACAACAATAATTATTTCAAGTCAAGTACATACTCGTAACTAGCCGGCACTTCAATGTTTTCATTTATTGAAAATGTTTTACCTGTTGTCACATCAACACCATTTGCAAATGTTTTAATGCGTTCTCTAAAACGGGAAGTATTCAATGTAACCGGCTTATTGCTTGAATTCATTATGCACATCACCGTTTGCTTATCATCGTACCTGAAATAAACATACACACCATTTTCAGGCACATACTGCATCAGTTTTCCTGTTTTAATGGCTGATGATTTTAACCTGAAATTTCCAAGCGCTTTTGTATAATTGAAGATGCTGTTTTCTTCTGCAGTTCTTCCCTGAATCGTGAATTTATTATTAACTGCGTCTTCTTTCCATCCACCTGTAAAATCGAGGCGCACATTACCATCATAGGGATGTCTTTCACCTTTCATTAATATCTCGGTGCCATAGTATAATTCGGGAATACCACGACAGGTTAATAACCATGCTAAACCTATTTTTAATTTAGCAGTATCGCCATTCATCTCCGTTAAAAAACGGCTCATATCGTGATTATCCAAAAAGATAATATTGTTTGTGGGATCTTTATACATAAAGTCATTACTAAGTACATTATATAATTTATTTACGCCATCATTCGGCTGTTTAAGTGAAGGTATAATTCCATCGAACAACGTTTGAAAATCACAAAGCCCGGTTAAGTTGCTTTTAAAAGGAATATTGAAATTATTCCTGGTGAAATAAGCCTGGTTAGCAGTGCCCGTTACCCATACTTCTCCAAACATGGTGATCGCAGGATATTCATCTATTAAAGCCTTGTTACAACGGATCATGAAAGGTTGATCAACGTAGATATAAGTGTCAATACGCCAGCCATCTATACCGAATTCTTCTACGCTCCATAAAGCATGTTGTATTAAGAAATTTGCCACATAGGGATTGCGTTGATTCAGATCGGGCATTTGGTGCGCAAACCAACCATCATCCATTTTCTTTTTATCTATGACCGAAGCATAAGGGTCAAAATGTGTTTGATCTTTATAATTGGGATTGGTAAAAGTTGGCCATTCATTAAACCAGTCTTTAAATGGCTTATCCTTAAACAAAAAATGATTAAGGCCAATATGATTATACACCGCATCCTGTATTAGTTTCATACCACGGCTATGCAAAGCGTCACTTAATTTATTATACGCTGTTTCACCACCTAATCTTGGATCTATTTTATAATGATCGGTAAATGCATAACCATGCTCCGTTCTTCGCGGCATATCATTTTCAATTACGGGCGTCATCCACAACGCAGTAACGCCTAATCCCTGCAAATGATCAAGATGATTAATAACACCCTGAAGATCGCCGCCATGCCGGTCATAAATAGAATCGCGGTTTAATGATTGATCAAGCATACCCGCAATATGATCATTTGATGGATCACCATTACTAAATCTATCGGGCATTAACAGGTAAATAAAATCGTTGGAGTAAACGCCTTGTGCAAACTGTTTTCCTCTCCCGGTTCTGCGGGTTTCCAATTCGAATTTTATCGTTCGGTTATCTTTTTTAATAAGATTACTTACATTAATGGAAACAATTCCCGGCTTTGCCAATGGGCTTATTTCAACATCAAGAAACAAATAATTTCTACTATCGGCCTTATTTATTTTAACGAGTTTTACACCAGGATAATTTATAACAACAACAACTTTATCTGAAGCCAAACCGGTTGTATCGTGAAGCATTAATTGAACTTTATTCCATTTCATTCCTACCCACCAATTGGTTGGATAAACTGTAGTAGTTTGGGAAAAAAGTGAAAACTGAAACCAAAAAATAACGACGAAAAATGAGGCTAAAAATCGAAACTGCTTCATAAAAAACTTATTAGAAAAAATAACCCAATTGAACAGCATATAAAAGAAAAGAGCCTGCAAATATTGTATTGCAAGCTCTTAAAATTATACTTTAAACCTGCTATTGCAAATTCAGCACATAGGATGTTTTTGCAGGAATATCTATATTGCCGGACAATACTATTGATTTGCCCGATACTACTTCTTTAC
>JBKJNG010000300.1:0-7452 GCA_046596065.1 Phnomibacter sp.
CGAGATAATATATTCATCGCTATAGCCATTTCCACCATGTATCTGTACGCCTTCATCTACCACAAAATCGAGTACCTCGCTACCATGCACTTTTAACATGGCACATTCAATAGCAAATTCTTCTGCAGCACCCAATACGCTTTCTGCAAAAGTTTTACCCGCGGCTTCGAGTTCTTTTTCTTTTTCCTCTATCTGGTTACTCACACGATACACCGCTGTTTCATTGGCAAATATGCGAACGGCCATATCGGCTAACTTATGCTTGATAGCGCCGAAATTGCAGATAGGTTGTTTGAATTGCTCTCTTGTTATGGAATATTGTAATGAAGTATTGAAAGCTCTTTTAGCTCCGCCAAAAGCAGCTGCGGCTAGTTTCAGGCGTCCAATATTTAAAATATTAAATGCTATTATATGCCCCTTCCCAATTTCGCCTAACACATTTTCAACCGGCACTTTGCAATCCTGGAAATAAAGTTGAACTGTTGAGGATCCTTTGATGCCCATTTTGTGTTCTTCAGGGCCTAGCGTGAAACCTTCAAAGCCGCGTTCAATAATAAAACCAGTAAACTGCGTGCCATCAATTTTGGCAAATACAGTATACACATCGGCAAACCCGCCATTGGTGATCCAGCATTTCTGGCCATTCAATAGATAATATTTCCCGTCCTCGCTCAGTTTGGCTGTGGTTTTAGCACTCAGCGCATCGCTTCCACTATTTGGTTCAGTTAGGCCGTACGAACCTTTCCATTCCCCCGAAGCAAGTTTTGGAATGTATTTCGATTTCTGTTCGGGCGTGCCGAAATATAAAATTGGTAAAGTACCTATTCCGGTATGGGCTGCTATGGCAACAGTAAACGAAAACCCCGCACCGAGACCTTCGGCTACAATCATACTATCTAAAAATGGTTTACCAAGGCCACCATATTCCTCCGGTATTGAAACAGCTAACAAACCCTGTTCGCCAGCCTTTTCCATTAAAGCAGGCATTAGGCCCGGCTCTAAAGTGTCAATACGATTAACAATTGGTATTACCTCCACCTCCAAAAACTGCCTGCACATTTCTAAAACCATTTGCTGCTCTTCCGAAAAATCTTCCGGGATAAATATATCCGCAGGGTTTGTTTCTTTTACCAACCACTCGCCCCCTTTTAGCGGTATGCTGGTTGTTGTTGATGTATTCATGGTTAACAATTGTTGCTTACCAGTATGATAAGCCGGTTGATAAAATATTACAGTTAGAAATCTTAAGCTTTTGTTTTGAACCACACCAAAAACGAGACTTACTATATTGGCGTTTTCAAATTTTCGTACACTTGTGTCAGCACCCTTCTCACTACCTCTACATCTTCAATACTTACACCATTCAGGCCATCCATCAGGGTATTATTTGCCAGCTCCATGGTTTTATCCCGCATTGCTTTTGCTTCATCTGTCAGAAAGATATAATTGATACGCCTGTCTTCTGTACTGGCAACCCGCTTAACCATCCCCAGTTTTTCAAGATTGTCTACCAGCCTCGTTATACTTGGTTTATCCCGAAATGTTTTGTTGCAAAGCTCCTGCTGGTTTACGCCATCTTCTTTCCATAAGTGCACCAATACACTCCATTGTTCAACCGTTATATCGAGGCCAGCATCTCTGAAATACTTTTGAAGGCGCCTTGCAAGGGCAGTATTGGCAACACCTGTAATTACAAAATATAGCTCGCCCCGCCGGAATTGTTTACTGTTCAGCAAAATAATAGTTGTTTATGCAACTATTCAAAGATAACAGGAAAATTGAATTGTCAGAACGGATGATAATTATTTTTTAATACCCCGTTTTAAAGTAAATTTTCGAATCTATTATTCAAGTGTACTATCAGGCGCAATTTTTTAACCACTTCATTTACAAAATTTATCAAGTATGTGGCAGGAACAAGACAACAAACTTTCAAGGACGTTTAAGTTTAAAGATTTTAGCGAGGCTTTTGCATTTATGACAAGGGTTGCGATAGAAGCCGAACGTATGAATCATCACCCCAACTGGAGCAACGTCTATAACACCGTTGAAATAAACCTTAATACCCATGACGCGGGTGATATTGTTACAGAAAAAGACAGGAAGCTGGCAAAAGTTATTGATGGGTTATTAGGTTAAGTATTAATCAAATAAGGACGGGTCACGTTCAAAGTTGCCTGCATTAATCGGTGAGGTTGGCTTTAGCTCAACTATTTTGTTTAATTTATTTTACAAAAAATAAAACAAAACTTGCATTTGGATAGTTAGTTTTGTTTAGCTTTACCACTTCATAGTTTAAACAAATATTTATGGCTACCCTCGATTTTGATAAAATGCTGGTTGACAATACTAGCTTCCTTCAACCCTTTGCCTTTAGCCTTACACGTGATAACGAAACTGCGAAGGATCTTTTACAGGAGACCATTTACCGGGCATTGGCAAACCGGGAAAAGTATAATGTCGGCACCAATATCAAGGCGTGGCTTTACACCATCATGCGTAATATTTTTATTAATAATTACCGCAGAAAAACCAAACAACAAACCATTTTCGATAAATCGGATAATGACTTTTTCATCAATTACAACCAGGTTACCATCAGCAATCCGGCTGAAGGAGATATAAAACTGAAGGAGATTAACAAGGCAGTAAATGAATTGCCCGCCATTTTCAAGAATCCTTTCAGCCTGTATTGTGATGGTTATAAATACCATGAAATAGCTGACATGCTGGAAGAACCGTTGGGTACGATTAAGAGCCGGATACATTTTGCACGCAAACTATTGAAGGCGCAATTAGAACGCATCTAACAGGTGCTTTCCGATTTACTATATATTTACCATGGTTCCAATCCTGATTTTAACCAGGAAGGAGCCATTTTTTATTAAAGTGATTTTATTTTGAACAAGACCGCGATTGTAATTGGCAGTGGATTTGCCGGCATGTCGGTTGCAAGTTTTTTAGCGAAAGAAGGCTGGCAGGTGACCGTATTAGAAAAGCATGATCAGCCGGGTGGCAGGGCGCGGCGTATTCAGGCTTCGGGTTTCACTTTCGATATGGGGCCAAGCTGGTATTGGATGCCTGATGTGTTTGAAAGGTATTTTAACCAGTTTGGTAAAACAGTAGCCGATTACTACCAGCTCGAACGCCTCGATCCGTCTTACCGGGTGTACTGGCCCGAAGACCATTGGGATATTCCTGCCGATTATGAGGCGCTCAAAAACCTCTTCGACCAAGTTGAGCCCGGATCGGGAATAGAAATGGATAAGGTTATGGAAGAAGTTGCCTACAAATACAAAACAAGTATCCAAAACCTGGTGTTTAAACCTGGCCAAAGCTGGGGCGAATTTTTAGATGCTGATCTTATTAAAGGTGTTTTTAAACTGGATGTTTTTACCTCGGTAAAAAAACATTTTGGCCGGCATTTTAAACATCCCAAAATTCGCGAGTTGCTGGAATTCCCGGTTTTATTCCTCGGTGCCCTGGCAGAAAATACACCCGCACTCTACAGCCTTATGAATTATGCTGATATAAAAGGGGGAACCTGGTTTCCAAAAGGCGGTATGTATAAAGTAGTGGAAGGCATGCATGCTGTAGCAAAAGAACTCGGCGTTACATTTTTATTTGAGCAGGATGTAAATAAAATTGTGGTGGAAGCTGGAAAGGCAAAACAGGTGCTAGCCAAAAACAAACTTGGCGAATCCATTACGTACCAGGCAGATATAATTATTGCCAATGCCGATTACCATTTTACCGAAACAAAACTGTTGCCTTCTGGAAGCCGCAGTTACTCAGAAAAATACTGGAATAGCAGGGTAATGGCGCCGGGCTGCCTTATTTATTATGTTGGGCTGAATAAAAAGATAGATAATTTACAGCATCATTCACTTTTTTTCGATGTACCCTTTGCGCCACATGCACAAGACATTTACACCACACCACGATGGCCCGTGGCACCATTATTTTATGTAAGTGCCACTTCTGTTACCGATGCTTCACAAGCACCGGATGGCTGTGAAAATCTTTTCTTTCTTATTCCCGTTGCCGCTGGCATTGAGGGTGATGATGAGGCGCTTCGCAAGAGATATTTCGACCAGGTAGTTACAAGATTTGAACAACGAACAGGCAGTAATATAAAAGAACATATTTTATTTTATAAATCTTTTGCGGGAAGCGATTTTGTGAGTGAATACAATGCTTTTAAAGGTAATGCATATGGGCTTGCCAATACACTTTTGCAAACAGCCCTACTAAAACCAGCATGCCGCAGTAAAAAAGTAGCTAACTTGTTTTATACTGGTCAGTTAACCGTTCCCGGGCCAGGTGTGCCACCCAGTTTAATTAGCGGCGAAGTGGTTGCAAGGGAGGTAATAAAATATTTTGCCAAAGAATGTTGAGCTGTTCAACACTATCTCAGCTTTTTTGTTATACCACATTGTGTATCGATTGAAGAATTAAATAAAATGCGAAAGAAAACCGGATCACTTCATGATTAATTTGTTTCATACTGTTTGCGGCCAATGCAGCAGGGCTACAACAAGGCAATACAGTACATCTTTCAGTAATGCGATAACGCTGCTTCATAAGGACATTCGGCAAGCCGTTTACAACATTTATGGGCTTGTCCGATTTGCCGATGAAATTGTCGATAGCTTTCATAATTACGACAAGCGTGCATTATTGCAGGAATTTCGCAATGAAACTTACCTCGCTATTGATCGCGGCATTAGTCTTAACCCTATCCTGCACAGTTTCCAGCTTACCGTTAATGAATATGATATTGACCGCCTGCTGATTGATGCATTTTTTCACAGCATGGAGCTGGATTTGGATAAGAATCAATACGATACCGAAGGTTATAGCGAATACATTTATGGCAGTGCCGAAGTAGTTGGATTAATGTGCCTGTATGTTTTTTGCGAAGGCAATAAAAACACTTTCGACAAATTAAGGATGCCTGCACGGAGCCTTGGCGCCGCTTTTCAAAAAGTGAATTTTTTGCGGGATCTGAAAGCTGATTTCGAAGGTTTGGAACGTGTTTATTTCCCAGGCTGCGACTTTACAAATTTTACTGAAAGCGATAAAAGAAAAATCGAAAAAGATATTCAGGCAGATTTTGATGCGGCATACCAGGGTATTGTTCACCTGCCATTAAAAGCAAGGTTTGGCGTGTATGTAGCGTATAAATATTACCTTTCTTTATTTAAAAAAATAAAGCGGTTGCATGCGAGCAATGTAATGGAAAGAAGGGTTCGCATTCCTAATTATAGCAAGGCTGTAATTGTGGCAAAAGCCAGTTTAAGAAGCCAGTTAAATATTCTTTGAGGATATTAGGGTAGCTTGCATTCCTTTAACATTCAGCAGCTCTATGCTGAATGTTTTTATTTTAACCCTGTAATTGATGGACGAAGTAGTATTAGTAAATATCCATGATCAACCAACTGGTACCATGGAAAAAATGGCCGCCCACCACGCTCCCAACCTGCACAGGGCATTCAGTGTTTTTCTTTTCAACAGAGATCGGAAAATGTTGCTGCAGCAGCGTGCGCATTCAAAATACCACAGCGGCGGTTTATGGACAAATACCTGTTGCAGCCATCCAAAGCCTGGTGAAGAAACTGTGGCTGCAGCAAAACGCAGGCTGGAAGAAGAACTGGGCATTAAGGCGGATCTGAATTTTGCTTTTGATTTTATATACCAGGTAGCTTTTGAAAACGGATTGTACGAGTACGAATATGATCACGTTTTTATTGGCAGTTACCATGGCGATGTGCATCCCAACCCTGAAGAAGTTTCAGCGTATTGTTATAAATCTTTAGAAGAGATAAAGGCAGACCTTGCAACTCAACCGCAGCTATATACCGAATGGTTTAAAATAGCTTTACCAAAGCTGGAAGCATACCTGGCTAAGCAGCAATAGATCGAACGATAGAAAAAATCCTATTAAGCTAGCATGTCGCACAATTCAAATAATAAGCCTAAAGCAATTGTGATTGGCGCCGGCGTTGCTGGTTTAGCAAGCGCCATACGACTTGCAGTAAAAGGCTTTGAGGTAACTGTTTTTGAAAAGAATGCTTATCCCGGCGGCAAGCTTAGCTGGTTCAAACAGGATGGATTTAGTTTTGATGCTGGCCCATCGCTTTTTACCCAACCATCGCATATTGAAGCGCTGTTTGAGCTGGCGGAAGAACCTATTAGTAAATATTTTCAGTATTGCCAGGTACCAATTGCGTGTAAATATTTTTTTGAGAATGGCAAACAGGTAGAAGCTTCCACCAACATCGAACAGTTTGCGGCTAATATGGAAACGGCACTTGGCGAGCCCGGCCATAAAGTGAAAAACTACCTGAAACAATCAGCTAAGGCTTACAATAACATTGGCGATCTTTTTATTACACATTCCTTACATAAATACGCAACACTATTTAGCAGGCAGGTGCTAAAAGCTATTGGTGCAACCCGCTACAGTTATCTTTTTAGAAGCCTGCACCAGCACAACCAGGCATCTTTCAATACACCGGAAGCGGTTCAACTTTTTAACCGCTACGCAACATACAATGGCAGCAACCCGTATAAAGCACCGGCTATGCTAAGTGTAATACCGCATCTTGAAATGAATGAAGGAGTTTTTTATCCGATCGGCGGCATGATTAGTATTACCAATGCGCTTTACCGGCTGGCAGAAAAAAAAAGTGTACAGTTTAGATTCAATACCGCCGTCGACCGCATTATTCATCATGAAGGCCATGCAGGCGGCGTTGTTGTAGCTGGTAAAAATTATTATGCTGATGTGCTTGTTAGCAATTGCGATGTATACTTTACCTATAAGTATTTATTGAATGATGAGGGCGAAGCAAAAAAAGTACTAAAGCAGGAAAGAAGCAGCAGTGCCATTGTTTTTTATTGGGGTATCAGTCAGTCATTTGAACAACTTGGGTTGCATAACATTTTATTTACCAAAGATTATAAAACCGAATTCGACCACCTTTTCAATAAACATTCCCTGCATTCCGATCCAACTGTTTACATCAACATCACTTCAAAAATGGAGGTGGAACAAGCACCAGCCGGCAGCGAAAACTGGTTTGTGATGATAAATACACCCGCTAATTCCGGGCAGGACTGGCAAGCGTTTCGAACCGAAGCCCGTGCGCTTGTGATTGATAAAATAAACCGCATGTTGCAAACGGATATAGAACCTTTGATTGTTACGGAAGCATTGCTCGACCCGGTTACCATCGAAAGCCGCACAGCTTCCTATATGGGTAGTTTATACGGTACAAGTTCAAATAGTAAAATGGCGGCTTTTTTAAGGCATCCAAATTTTACCAGTACTATTAAAGGCTTGTATTTTGTTGGCGGAAGTGTTCACCCAGGTGGGGGCATACCGCTCTGCTTAAATAGTGCTAAAATCATGAGCGACATGATTCACTGATTTTATCACACTAAAAA
>JBKJNG010000385.1:0-5268 GCA_046596065.1 Phnomibacter sp.
CTAAAATGGCACTTGCATTTGCCGGGCTCGCATTATTATTTACCGCTACACCTTGTGCATGCAGAATGCTCATACAAAAAAGGGCAGCCCATAAAAGAAAACAGGATCTTATCATGCTTGTTAATTAATCAAGTATATCCAGCGTTACATCGAGGGTATGTCCCATTTTATCCCGCTTTGTACGCAGGTAATGTTCGTTATGCGGGTTGCTTGCGGTACTCAAAGGCACTGTATCAACAATCTCCAGTCCATAACCGGTAAGTCCTACCCTTTTCTTGGGATTATTAGTCATTAATCTTAGGCGGGTAACGTTTAAGTAACGAAGTATTTGAGCTCCCACTCCATAATCTCTCGCATCCGCGGGCAAACCAAGCAGCAAATTTGCTTCCAGTGTATCCGCGCCATTTTCCTGTAATTTGTAAGCTTTCAATTTATTTACCAGGCCAATTCCCCTTCCTTCCTGGTTCATATACAAAATAATGCCTTTGCCTTCTGCTTCCACCAATTTCATGGCGGCGGCAAGCTGGTCACCACAATCGCAGCGAAGACTTCCTAAAATATCACCCGTAAAACAGCTGCTGTGAACCCTTGTAAGAACTGTTTCGTCTTTTTTCCATTCGCCCTTCATAATGGCCAGGTGTTCGTTGCCATTGCTCTTATCATGAAAAGCAGCTAACCGGAATTGTCCATACTTGGTTGGCATATCAACGGTCACTATCTCTTCTATCAGGCTATCCCGGTGAAGACGGTATTGAATCAGGTCTTTAATCGAAACAAGCTTCAGGTTCCATTGCTTCGCAATAACCGATAGTTCCGGCAGCCGCGCCATAGAACCGTCCTCGTTCATAATTTCTACCAGTACACCAGCGGCTTCAAAACCAGCAAGTCTTGCCAAGTCAATGGCTGCTTCGGTATGTCCTGCACGACGAAGCACGCCGCCCTCTTTAGCACGAAGCGGAAATATATGACCGGGCCTTCCTAATTCTTCCGGACGGGTAGTTGAGTCAATTAACGCCTGTATCGTTTTTGAACGGTCAGCAGCAGAAATACCGGTACCACATCCATGACCCAACAAATCCACCGAAACGGTAAAAGCGGTTTCATGGGTTGCTGTATTATTGGTCACCATCATGTCAAGCTTCAGTTCATCGCAGCGCTCACCCGTAAGTGCAGCGCATATTAAACCCCGGCCCTGTTTTGCCATAAAATTCACCAGTTCCGGCGTCATGTTTTTGGCGGCGGTTATAAAATCGCCTTCATTTTCGCGGTCATCATCATCTACCACAATAACCAGCTTCCCATCCTTTATATCCTCAATTGCACTTTCTATTGAATCCAGCATAACGGTTCTTTTTTTCTTTTAATGGCTGCATTGCTGCATTACCAATCTGCAAATATTAAAATCATAACAACCAAGTTCCAATAATGATTTATTAAATGAAAAAAATTGAAAAAAACTAACGTGATAAGCATGACATTTTCTGAAAAAAACAGCTCATCAACAATAAATAAAAACTAAAATAATATAAGATTTATTGACAGAAAACCACATAAAAGACAGTTTCTATTACTGCAATCTAAATAATTTATTTTTTGGTTATTTAAAGCAGCAGATTCCTCTTCGGCAGGTCTTTATTTTGCAAATAATAATTTGTTAATGCTCTCTTACATCTTCTGTGTAACACATTTTATTGTTTTGCATTTCTTAACCAAACTTATCAAGAATGAGAAAATTCCTAGCATTTGCGTTTTTAATGGTACTGTGGGTGGGTTTATTTGCCCAGGAAACTACTTCAGAAATTCAGGGTACGGTAAACGATGAAAGTGGCATCCCCCTGGCTGGTGCTACAGTAGTAGCCAACCATACACCGACAGGGACAAAATACTCAACTACAACACGTGCCGATGGCCGGTTTAACCTCGGTAACGTTCGTGTTGGTGGCCCTTACACCGTGAAAGTATCTTTTGTAGGCTTTACAGAACAAACACAAAGTGATATCACATTATCACTTGGAACGGCTTATAAACTAGACATCAAACTGGTTTCATCCTCTTCTACCTTAAAAGAGATTGTTGTAACCGGTTCAAAATCAGACAAGGTATTTAGCAAAAGCCGTACCGGTGCGGCTGAGGTAATTAACAGGCAACAGATCGAGCGCCTGCCGACTACCAATAGAAGTTTACAGGATCTTACCCGTTTAACGCCTTCAGCCAATGGCGCAAGTTTTGCCGGCAGAAGTGGCGTTTATAACAACCTGACTGTAAACGGTGCAAGCTTTAATAATACATTCGGTTTATCAGGTACTTTAGGTGGCCAGACGAACTCCCAGCCAATTTCAATTGACGCCCTCGACCAGGTGCAGGTAAACATTGCTCCATATGATGTTACGCTTGGCAGCTTTACGGGTGCGGGTATTAACTCCGTCACAAAAAGTGGTACGAATGAAATAAAAGCTACGATCTATAGCTACTGGAAAACACCCGGTATGACTGGATGGAGAGTGGGTGCTACCAAGGTTCCCCGCCAGCAGTTCACATTTAACAACAGGGGTGCCAGCATTGGAGCTCCAATCATCAAAGACAAGCTTTTCATTTTTGTGAGCGGTGAGCAACAGAGAGAAAGTGCCCCTGCAACCAGCCTTGTAGCAAGCCGTGGTGGTTCAACAGGTGCAGGCGTATCGGCGGCAAAAGCAGAAGATCTTGAAGTTTTAGCATCCTTCCTGAAAACTAAGTACAATTATGACGCCGGTGCATTTGAGAAATATAACCTGGAAACATACAGTGATAAAATAACTGCCCGTCTTGACTATAACATCAATACTAAAAATACCTTCAACATAAATTATTACTACCTGAAGTCTTACAGAAATGTGCTTGCAAGCAATAGCGGAGCACCCGGTGGCAATCGTCAACCAAGCTTTACATCAATGCCGTTCATTTCTTCTTCTTATGTTATTAACAACGACTTCAATATTTTTATCGGAGAACTAAATACCCGTTTAAGCAATACTTTCTCCAATAAATTACAGGTTGGGTATAACCGTTTAAGGGATTACAGAAGCAGCCCGGGCGGTATTTTTCCGTTGGTAGATATTGAAAATGGTGCAGGCAGCTCATTAACTTCTTTTGGTTACGAGCCTTTTACAGCCAACAATGTACTTAGTACCGATACCTGGCAGTTTAATGATATTGCTACTATGTACAAAGGCAAGCACACTTTAACCTTCGGTACACAGAATACATTCAATAAATTCAAGAATGGATTTGCACCAAACTATTATGGTGCATACCGTTTTAAAAGCCTGGAAGATTTTTATGCAAGTGCCAACGACGGCACTGCCAATGCAACACGTTACGAGCTTCGTTATTCCACCCGTAAAGGAGGAGGATTTCCATTTGCCAATATAGCTGTAACGCAGCTTGGCTTTTTCGCACAGGACAAGTGGGCCGCTTCGGACAACTTTACTTTAACCGCAGGTTTAAGAGCCGATATTCCTATTTATAAAAAGAACTTTATTGCCAACACAAATGCAGATGGACTTACTTTTAGAAATGGCGTTCGCATTAAAACTGGCAACCCGCCTAAAACCTCGGTTTTATGGTCGCCAAGGGTTGGGTTTAACTGGGATGTTGCGGGTGCCAAAACCACCCAGGTTCGGGGTGGCGTAGGTATTTTCGCAGGTGCGCCGCCTTTCGTTTGGATCAGTAACCAGGCAAGTAACAACGGTGTTGACTTCGGCTCTTTTGTTAATACAACAGGTGCAGCATTTAACCCGGATGTTGATGCAAACCGTCCGCAGAATGCAGTTGCCAACACTGCCTATAACCTCGCAATAAGCGATGAAGATTTTAAATTCCCGCAAATATTCAGAACTAATCTTGCCATAGACCACAAATTGCCAATGGGTATTACCGCCACTTTGGAAGGCATCTTTACAAAAGACATCAATGGCGTTTATAATCAGAACATAAATCTTCCTGCAACCGGTGTTGCTTTGGTGGGTGCTGATAAAAGAATCCGTTATGATTCGGCGCAGATCCATAAAGGAGCAGGTGGTGCAAGTGCAACCAATCCAAACATAAGTGATGCTATTTTAATGACGAATACCAATAAAGGTTACTCGTACAACCTTACGCTTCAGTTACAACGTAATGTTAGAAATCTTTACACCATGGTTGCCTACACCTATGGTAAAAGCAAATCGGTAAACGATGGGGGTTCAATTGCTCAATCGATATGGAGAGACCGTTCTGTTTCCGGCGATCCTAACGCAGATGTAGTGTCTTTTTCTCAGTTTAACCAGCCTCATCGTGTAGTTGCAGCAGCTTTCTATCGGTTTGAATATGCTAAATTCTTCGGCACATCAATCGGTTTCACTTTTGAAGCAGCCAATGGCGGTACAGCAAGTTATGTATACAGCGGCGATGTTAACCGTGATAACCAAACGTCGAACGACCTTATCTATGTTCCAAAAGACGCCAGCGAAATTGTGCTGGAGGCGGTTGGACCAACTGACCTGCGCACACCTTCGGTTATATGGGGACAGCTTAACAGCTACATTAACCAGGATCCTTACTTAAGCAAAAGAAGAGGTATGTATGCTGAAAGAAACGGTTTGTTACTTCCTTTCTACAAAAGACTTGACCTGAACTTTACACAGGACGTCTTTGTAAAGGTTGGTGGCAAAAGAAATACTATCCGGTTTACCATGGATATCTTCAACTTCAGCAACATGCTTAACAAAAACTGGGGTGTGTTTAAAACAACCAACAGGACTACCCTGTTAACTTTCAAACGTGTTGAAACTACAGGTGACAATACTGGCAAACCGGTTTATAGCTTCCCGTACTTTAATGCTGGCACCGAAACGCCTCTTGTAAATACTTTCCAGAACAGCACTGGTATTGGTTCAAGATGGCAGGTTCAAACAGGTATCCGTTATATCTTTAACTAAATGTATTAACTGTAATTTCATAGCTGAAAGGCTGCCTTAAAATTAGGGCAGCCTTTCTCTTTTTATAGCAATCATTCCCTAATCCTGATATAGGATAATTGTTAAGTAGTTATTTTTCCAATTCTTTACAATTAAGGCAAGTTTTAAAATCCATACATATTGTCGCAATTAAACCGCAAACTTGGTTTGCTGCAAGCCACCGCCATTAACATGATAGACATGGTGGGTATTGGCCCCTTTGTTACGCTGCCTGTGGTAATAGCATACATAAATGGCCCCGGCTTTTTATGGGCATGGGTGGCGGGCGCATTGC
>JBKJNG010000431.1:0-2813 GCA_046596065.1 Phnomibacter sp.
GCTGGTGTGGCCGTACTTGCCAGCAATGTGTGGAGCGCCATGAAGGCAAGAAAACTGCTGAAAGTGGAATGGGATGAGGCAGGTCATGGCAATGAATCAACCGAAGAACTGTTTACAACATTTGAAGCGAAGTCGAAGAACAAACCTGCGATAGAAGTTTATAAAAAAGGCTTTACAAACCAGCTGAATGCCCCTGCTTCGAATACTTTAGAGCTGGCGTATGCAGCGCCTTTTCTGGCCCATGGAACCATGGAGCCCATCAATTGCATTGCACAGGTGCAGAATGGCAAAGCCGAATTCTGGTGTGGCAACCAGTTCCCTGAATTTGCCCCGCCTGTTCTTGCAAAAGAGCTAGGCGTTGATGAAAAAAATGTGAAGATCAATTTGGCCTATATCGGCGGCGGGTTTGGCAGAAGGCTCTATTTCGATTATATGATTGAAGCAGGTAAAATCGCAAAGCAATACGACAAGCCGGTAAAGGTGATTTGGGACAGGGTGGATGATATCCGCAACGATGCATACAGGCCGGCCAACTATCACCGCATGAAGGCATCCTGGGATGATGCAGGTAAACTGCTATCTTGGCAGCACCATGCACTTGGCTGTTCCATTAACCTGATGCTGGAAGGCCCCGGGGCAAAAGTTGTAGGGGATATGAATGGTGGCGCCATGGCCGATTTCTGGTACGATATACCCAACGTAAAAACGGGTTTCACAAATGTTGATTTTAACCTGAGCCGCGGATGGCTGCGTGCGGTGGAAATCAACATTAATGTTTTTCCTATAGAATCATTCATTGACGAATTAGCCACCAAACTTAAGAAGGACCCGCTGCAGTTCCGCCTCGATCTGTTATCCACCATGCCAAAGCGTATGACTGAATATCCTTTCCAGGATCCGCAGCGTATTGCCGGTGTGCTGAAACTTGCTACAGAAAAAATCGGCTACGTACAACCACGGCAACCTAATCACTACATCGGTGTGGCCTCGCATCATTTTTCATTTTGCCCTACCTATGTTGCGCATGCCATAGAAATTGAAATGCTTGGCCCTAAGAAATTTAAAATAGTAAAAGTTGTGGCTGCCGTTGACTGTGGCATCGTTGTTAATCCCGATGGTTTGCTAAACCAAATGCAGGGTGCACTTGCCTTTGCACTTACGCAGGCATTAAAAGGCGAGATCACAGTAAAGGATGGCCGGGTTGTGCAGGACAGTTTTTTCAATTACGAGTTGCTGCGTTATCCCGAAATGCCACCCGTTGAAGTGCATGTGGTGGCAAGCACAGAACCTTGTGGCGGTATTGGCGAAGTAGGCATGCCAACTGTGGCTCCTGCACTTTGTAATGCCTTGGCGGCTGCTGGTTCCAGGCCGTATCGTTTGCCAATAAGGAAAGACGGGTATGAGTGGGTTTGATGATTTTCCAGGAAATTGTTCGTTTCTCATCCCCGGTGGGTGAAGACAAGAAACAGGTCGAAGACAATGGCCGCCCGCTACTCACGGAAGGACAGGTATTTTTCAGGAAAACAGAAAAACCATTACAAACCAAGCAGTCGATAAAGGCAGGATTATTTTTTAATCTATCTTGTCCCTGCCATCATTTTTTTAACATATTTGTACGCTAAAACCTTGTCCATGAAAAAAAATTTTACGCTCCTCGTATTTGCCGCGATGGTTATTTGTTCTAACGCACAATCGCTTGACTTTAAAACCACCATTTACTACACTGCTGCGGCAAACACCCTAACATCTTCCGGTACATCATTAACAGGCTTCGATTTTAGCAGCGCAGCTTCCACGCATCCCATATTTAACGGAGGTATTTATTTCCCCGTTGTCGATTTCCAGGGAAACAATATCTGGGTAAGGGTAAAACATATTGCGGCCGATCCCAATGGAACCTCTGTGGGTGTAAATGTGCCTGCTACGTGCGGCGATCCTTTCCGTGCAGGGTTTGGCGGATGGGCAGGATTTCTTTACGAGTTTGAGATATATCAAGATGCTAACCTTACCGGGGCTCCGTCCAACATGCTGAATGGTTTATATCCTTCCAATATCTCGGTAGAAAGCATTGAAACATTAAGCGCCGGCGAATGGGTTTCTTTTGAACTGCTGAACGCTGAAAGCAGTAGCTGGGTACTCAATTCCACCAGTTTCACCGGTAGCAATCCCGGCAGCAATCCCGGCTTTAGTGCTGTTAATATTCCATGGCCAGGCTCGCAACCACCTGTCGGATTTTCCACCACCTTTCCTGTAGCAAGTAAAAATATCTACGTGGTAGATTACGGCGGCAATTCGTATGCAGAGTTTAGAATGAGTGCAGATAATGTGTCCCGGTTTTATTATGGATACGAATACACTGGTCTGTGCGGCGGTTACCAGGGCATGAATATGTCATTTGGCATTAAGTCTACCGCCCCGCTTAAGCTGCTTTCATTTAAAGGAGAAAATAGTAAAAATATCAACCTGCTGCAATGGCAAACTGCCAATGAAATTAACACTGCTTATTTTCTTGTAGAACAAAGCGGGAATGGGAAAGATTTTAATAATATTGGGAAGGTGGCTGCCCGGAATACAGCAGGAAATCACAGCTATCGTTTTACAGACGCTTCTCCTGTATTTCAGTTGAATTATTACCGGCTCAAACAGGTTGACAGGGACGGCCGGTTTACTTATTCGCCGGTAATAAAACTTTCGAACCCACTCACCAATGGGATCATCATGTATCCCAACCCCGTAAAAAGAGGCGAAAATCTACAGCTCAATTTCGGGGACATAACCATCCATAAAATAGAAATAATTAATGCGCTGGGTCA